>CAJWWL010000035.1 GCA_913048125.1 uncultured Opitutia bacterium
GTGTCTACCTTCAGATCATTGTCACGAAAGGCCTTAGAGAGAAATCCGTAGATACCAAACGAAGTGATAGCCATTAGGACAAGTACAGCCGAGAAAAGATATGTGCGGAGCCCGATACTACACTTCTTCCAGTAGCGATATAAAAAAGAGGCTGCGACCAGCTTACCTATTTCTAGGCTGGAAGCCATAACAATGACAGCAGTCTTTATCCAAGGTGCATTACCTTCAAATAAATCTCCTATGCCGATGACGCTGAAAAATCCCGCACAGCCTGCGATCATCAAAGCTGTAAACCCGATTAAAACGGTATATGCTGACAAGTGTAGTGCCCTTTCCTCTTTAAAAATCCTCTATTTGTGTCTCAAATAATGCCCGTAGGGCGAAGTAGCCCTGTTGTGAGCTAATGTGAATAAGTTGCCGTTTGGCAAGGCTTCTTTTTTGGATGTCTTCATTTGCTCAGGCAGGACAGACAGAAGCCATCAACAAAAAGTTCAATTAAAGAGCCCAAAGCTCTTTGCCGACTAAGAGCCCTAGAAACAGAAAAATCCCCGAACCACGAGATTCGGGGAGATCTATAGGGGTAGAAAGATGTAGTTAGCAGGAACTACTTACCAAGTGCGCTTTTTATGGCGGTTGGCGTGAGCCCTCTTACGCCGCTTGTGCTTGTTCATCTTCAAGCGGCGTTTCTTTTTTAAATTGCCCATGATGTGTGGTGATTGATTGCTTTGTTAGGCTCGCCGATGCTCAAGACTTTGAGTTGAGGGCAGCGTTGAAGGAAGACTTTACACGGCTAGCTTTGTTCTTGTGAACAATATTTGTTTTAGCCGCTCGGTCGTAGGCGGAAACAACTGCGTCAACCGCCTTACGGGCGGCAGCAGCGTCATCCCCGTCCAATGCTGATCGAGCCTTTTTTGTAAGCGTCTTCAATCGAGTTTTCACGCCACGATTGTGCAATGTGCGCTTGGCTGTCTTGCGAGCTTCTTTTTGTGCTGATTTGGTATTAGCCATTTTTGAGGAACGGAGGAAAATCTAGAATTTGGCAGGGTTGTCAACGGAAATCCCCCGTTAAATCCCAGAAAGCATAAGCCGGATTCTGTAACCGAGCATAAAGCTCAGCGATATTCATTCATCTGCCGACACAAGGTCAGCTCCTCCTAAGAGGATGCGGCATACCCGGAACCATTGAGCGGGCCGCTCGGTCCCCTATTTTGCCTTGCACCGGAATGGGTTTACCTTGCCCCCCTTGTTGCCTCGGGAGCGGTGGGCTCTTACCCCACCTTTTCACCCTTACCCCGCATAACGGGGTGGTTTGTTTTCTGTGGCACTAGCCGTCGACTCAGCTTGAACCGAGCCTCCCTCCCTTTCGGAAGGAATCCTGCCCTACGGTGTCCGGACTTTCCTCTCCAGTCCACGTGGGATGGAGCGAATATCCGCTTTCTGGAAAATAACGAAAGAGGAGGGCAATAGTGAAGTGATGATAATAGAACTCAAGGGGAAAGGCTGCATAGATTCAACCTCTGTACAAGATGCGTCCACACTGGTCGCAGTAGTTGATTCCAGCCGATGCACCGAAGTTGTGAGCCACCTCGCTGGAAACGCTTAGGTGGCAACCTGCACAGCGCGTGCCTTGAAGCTGTACCACCCAGGGCCCTTTCCTTACTTGATTCTTAACTCGTGCGTAAGCATCCAACCACTCTGATGACACCTCAGCCTTTGAGTCAGAAAGTGTGCCTTCCAGTTCCTTCAGCGAATCCTCTAGTTGAACCTTTCGATCTACTAGTAAATCCATCTGCCCACGGATTTCCTGTTCGCGATCACGAAACTCCCGCTCATCCACCTTCACCTTTTCCTTTTCCTCATCGATCTCCATGAGGATTTCAATTTCTAACTCTTCCAAGCTGGAGATCTTTTTCTGAAAGGACTCGATCTCCTGTAGCATGGCTTGATATTGGTCGTTTTTCTTAACCTCCAAGAGTTGTCCACGGAGCCGATTCACGGTTGCTTCAGCTTCCCCGCGGTCCCCTTCTGTTTCTTTCTGCCGAAGTTCCAAGCCTCGCAAGCCTTGTAATGCTTGTTCAAGTACCTCTTTCTCGGATGCTAGCTTTTTCTCTAAGGTTTCCCGTTCATTAGGGATTCCATTGAGATTCCGAGTCGTCTCCAACTGGTGGAGCTCCAAGTTCTGGTACTTGAGCAATCTGTCAAAGCCTTCCTTCATAATGGTAAGTTTGATGAAGTTAGGTTTTTTGCATTGAGTTCCGCAAACCTTTTCCACCCCATTCTTTCGTGAATATGAACGAAGATCAAATCCGTGATGCTGTTGAGGAGGCCACCCTAGACTTCTCTCTTGGAGAAGATGAATTAGCAGCCCAGAAGCTTGAAAATCTTTTGGCTGAAGTTCCAGATCACTACGATGGTTGGCTAGCGCTCACAGAAGTGCAGTTAGCAAGAAGAGACTTGGACGCCGCCTTAGAGGCAGGGGAAAAGGCTTTAGCTTTAGAGCCGGAAGATATACACATTCACACCAGCCTTTCTCGCATCTGGGTAGAGAAAGGAGACAAGGAGAAAGCTGAATACCACGGCGCTCAGGCGCGCATGCTAGGCTGGAAAGACGAACTCAAAAAACCGCCACCCAGCGAATAGTTTGATGTAGGATTCTTCGAAAGAATTTGGGTGAGTCGCTTATTCTCCACCCTGAATCTGAAGGGCACCCTCCTCAGTCAAAACAACCTCACGGTTATTGATCAGCCCAGACCCGCCGAGTTGAGTATCAGCTCCGTCTTTGGTCAACAAAAGGTTCTCCCCCTTGGAAGCCAGAACCTTGAAATTCCCGCTGATTGGAAGGACGATTTTTTCGTCTTTGGCAAAGGTCTTACTTAGGAGTACCTTGTCGCTATCTGAGTCGCGAACTACAACTTGCACAGCGTCCAAAGCCGTGAAGCGAACCTCCTGCGGCGCTGGTGGCTCCAGCACGGGATCCTCTTCAGCGACCTCCTCCGCGGCAGGATATTCTAGTGGCACTTCCGATTCTATGATTACCTCGGCCACAGTACCGTTGTCATAACGAGTTTGAGCAAGAATTTTACCTTCGTTGTCCCAGCGGGTTTCAAGGCCGTTAAGTATGTTGTCGCGATAGTGAGCCTCGGTGGCCTTAGCTCCGGAATCAAACCAGCTAAGTGATTTACCCTCTATTTTTCCGAACGTGTAGACTGCTTCGGTATCTTTTTGTCCATTAGCAAACCAAGTTCTCGATGGGCCATGCAGTAGGCCGTTTAGATAAGATGATTCACTCAAAATTTGGCCGTTTTCATGCCAGGACTTGGTCACGCCATGGCGCTGGCCTCCCTTGAAATTACCTTCTAACAGGAGTTTACCCTCTTCCGACCAACTTTTCTCCAGGCCTTCCTTGATACCGTTGACCAGATTGATTTCCATTCGAGGACTGCCAGAATCGAAGGTCTCTTCGTATTTCCCTGTGAAAGGGGTGGTGTCAGACCCCTTGTAAAAAAGCCCATCGCGGGACACTAAACTTAGAGGCTCCGGAGGTGGAGGCAACATTTCTGGAGCATTGGAGGCAGGGCTTGTTTCAGTTTGAAGATTATCAGGGGTGGTATTTGTTTCAGGCTTTTCGACCCTTTGATTCCCAGGTTTGTCTCCACAGGAAGATAGTAGCAAGCCGAGTGTAAAAAGAAGGAAGGGAATAAAAACGTTCATGGTGAGTTTTGGGGGATAGGAAGATACTATTCGGTATTGGAAGGTCCTTTTGCAGCAGGAGACTCTCCAGAGGTTGGGGAACTTGCATAACCCGACAAAAGGCTGGCTCGACTGGTACCAACTTGGCAGCAATCTGGAAGTTCTTCGTTTTCTATATCCTCATCCGTGATTTCGGTTTTTTCACTACAACCCGAGAAGAGAAGTAATGAAACGAGAATAGAACAGAGAAACAAATTGAGGTTCATGGCAATGGATGCTGTTGGAAAATAATATAGGCTCAAGCGGAAAGGGTTTAAGGCAAAGTTTGAAGAGTTGGGCAGTAACAAGTAGTTCGGCCACCAATAGTTTCACGAACAAGCGGTTCTCCTGTACTCGGGCAAATACCACCATCATTCCAACGGTGAGGAAAAAGCCAAGAGGTTGGTGGGGTGCCCCAGTCAGTGCCTATTACTTCGAGAGCATCCCGAGCAACTTCGATCGTCTTGTTGAAAAAGGATTTGAGGGCCGAACCTCGGATTGAGCCCCCTAGAAGGGCGGGATGTAAAGCAGTACGCCAGAGAATTTCATCTGCCATCCAGTTGCCAATACCCGGAAACCATGACTGATCTAACAGAATGGATTTTAATGGAGAACGCGAACGACGACGTAAAGCTTCGCGACAATGCTCAAGAGTGAAGCGAGGATCAAGAATCTGCGGAGGCAATGAACTCCACCAAGATGGAAGCTCCTTGCCTATGTGTAAACGACAAGAGCCAAACTGACGAGAGTCATTGAAAACCAACGCAACTGAATCACATTCAAATACCAGATGGTCATGCTTGCTAGGTTCGTAATCTTTGTTAGCTGCAGACAAATTACCTGTCATTCCAAGGCGCAACCGAAGCCATGCCCCATCAGAAAACTCAAATAACATTTGCTTTCCGTGAGTTAGGGAACCGCAGAGACTGCGACCTTCAAGCTCAGTGACCAATTGAGCCGCATTGCATTCTCGGAAAATTCGCTTATCAGGATGCACGGCTACTGCTCGAATACGCTCCCCAACCCCCGTATCCCACTGCTTACGGTAATATTCGACTTCGGCCAGTTCAGGCACAGCTAGTTTTTTCCATTGATTTCAAAAGGGTCGTTCCTAGGTTGGGCGAGTTTTTCAAGAAGGCAACCCCGCCTTCATTAATCCAACTTCCCCCACTCTTCAAAAAAATGAGCGTTAAAGTAGGAATCATTGGCGCCGGCGGTATGATGCAATATCACGCCGACGGCTTCATTCAAGGTGGCGCTGAGATCGCCGCAGTCGCAGATATGAACACAGCCGCAGCAGAAAAGGCTGCCGCGGGTTACGGGGCCAAAGCCTTCGGAGACGTAGGTGAGATGCTGGCTCAAGGTGACGTTGATGCAGTCTCAATCATCACGCCTAATAAATTTCACAAACCTTTGGCCATACAGGCGCTAGAGGCTGGTAAGCACGTATTCTGTGAAAAACCTCCGGCCCTCAATGCCGCTGAGGTAGAAGAAATGAAGGCTGCCGCTGAGGTTGCAGATAAAGTGCTCATGTTTAATTTCAACAATCGAGCACGACCCGAATCCTACGCAATGATGGATTACATCCAAGCAGGAGATGTAGGCACTATCAATTCTGCTCAATGCCAATGGATTCGGCGCACAGGCATACCCGGTTTTGGCGGATGGTTCACGAACCAAGCTTTATCAGGTGGAGGCCCACTCATCGACTTGCTTCATATGCTTGACCTTGGCCTTTTCTTCATGGGCTGCCCAGAGCCAGAATGGGTGTTGGCACAGACATTCAATGACTTCATCCAGGACAAGGGTTTCAAGGGCCCATGGGGCATCCCCGATGTAGCTGATGGGGTTACTGATGTGGAGAGCGCTGTCCATGCTATGATTCGTTTTAAGACCGGGCAGGTCGTCACATTCCGTAATTCCTGGGCAGAGATGAACCATCGGGAAGTTGTCTCTGTGGTCTTCCAAGGCACCAAAGCTGGAGGGAAGGTGGAACGACTTTTTGGCATTGATGGACTGGACGAGACCGCCATCGACTCCTGCGAACTCTACACCCAAGAAAACAATAACTCGGTGAATCGTAGCATTGTCACCGACGTGTCCGAAGATATGGGCCGCATCCGCTCAGCTGAGAATTTCGTTCGGACAATCAACGGCGAAGAAAGCCCATTGAATACGCCTGAACAGGCACTTGGCCTCATGAAAATCATTGATGCAACTTACGCATCAGCCAAAAGCGGAGCGCCTGTGCAAATCGCTTAATTTTAAACCGAATCCCCACTCAACCAAAAACTCCAAGTAAATTCAGAAAAATCATGGCCAGACCTGTAACGCTCTTCACCGGCCAGTGGGCCGACCTATCAATTGATGAACTCGCACCCAAGGCCAAGGCCATGGGCTTCGATGGTCTCGAACTCGCCTGCTGGGGAGACCACTTCGACGTCGACAAGGCCCTAGAGGATGACAGCTATGTCGTAGAAAAGTGGAAGCTCCTTAATGATAACGGACTGCAATGCTTCTCTATCTCAAATCACCTCGTGGGCCAAGCGATATGTGACCTCATAGACGAGCGCCACCAAGCAATTCTCTCTCCAAAAATCTGGGGGGACGGTGATCCAGAAGGTGTCCGCCAGCGTGCGGCTCAAGGCATGATAGACACGGCCAAGGCTGCACGGAAGTTTTTCAATGCCAAACCTGATGGGCCGAACGATTTTCCAGTTGCTGTCAATGGCTTTACTGGTTCTAGCATCTGGCACTCTATCTATGCATTCCCACCTACCGACCAAAACTACTGGAATAAGGGCTTTGAAGACTTCGCTAACCGCTTTGGACCTATCCTCGACGCCTTCGAAGCAGAAGATGTTAACTTTGCTCTTGAAGTTCACCCTACAGAGATAGCTTTCGACATTGCTTCTGCCCAGCGTGCCATTGAGGCCGTCGGAGGCCACAAGCGTTTTGGATTCAACTATGATCCATCACACCTCGGCTACCAGGGCGTAGATTACGTCAAATTCATCCGTGACTTCTCCGACAGAATTTATCACGTCCACATGAAAGACGTATGGTGGGGTCACGGCAACGGCGATGTAGGCGTCTTCGGTGGTCATACAGATTTCACAGATGCCCGCAGGTTCTGGGACTTCCGCTCCTTGGGTCATGGTGACATCAACTTTGAGGAAATCATCGTTGCTCTCAACGACGTTAGTTACGCCGGCCCACTCTCTATTGAATGGGAAGATGGCCGTATGGACCGCTTCCACGGAGCAGAGGAAGCTTGTGCATTTACAAAGAAGGTCGACTTTAAGCCCAGCACTCTTGCCTTCGACTCCGCCTTCGATAAGGAAAATCAGTAGTCTGCCAATCGAAACAAAACCAAAACCCAAATTCAAAATACAATCATGAAAAGAAAACTACGCATGGGAATGGTCGGCGGAGGTCGTGGAGCCTTCATAGGTGGTGTGCACCGTCGCGCTGCCGCACTCGATGGTGGCATCGAACTGGTCGCTGGCGCATTTTCGTCAGACCCCAAGAAATCCAAACTCTCTGGCAAGGATCTCTTTCTGGATCCTAAACGTGTCTACGGCTCCTATCAGGAAATGGCTGAGAAAGAAGCTGCCCTACCCGAGGACCAAAGGATAGATTTTGTCACTATTGTTGTTCAAAATTACCTCCACTTTGATGTAGCCAAAACCTTTTTGAAAGCCGGCTTCAACGTTATCTGCGACAAGCCTGTTACCCTCGATCTTGCCGAGGCGCGCGAACTGCGCAAAATAATCACAAAGACCAAAAAGGTGTTTGCTCTGACCCACAACTACACGGGCTACCCAATGGTCAAATTGGCTCGCGAAATGGTAGCCAAGGGAGAGTTGGGAGAAATCATCAAAGTTGTCTGCGAATACCCTCAAGGCTATGCTATCACCGCACTTACTGGCGAGGAAAAGGCAATAGCCAACTGGCGGGCCGACCCAAAAATCGCCGGCGTCTCCAATTGCATGGGTGACATCGGCACTCACGCCGAGAACCTAGTCCACTATATCACCGGACTTGAAATCGATAAGCTCTGCGCTGACCTTTCAGTAAACATTCCTGGCCGCACCCTCGACGACGATGGTAATGTCCTAGTTCGCTTCAAGGGTGGAGCCAAAGGGATAATTTACGCATCTCAGATATCCAATGGAGACGAAAACGACCTAAATATCCGAGTCTATGGAACCAAGCAGTCTCTAGAATGGCATCAGGAAGATCCAAACGAACTGATTGTTAAGGACGCTCGAGCTCCTCGGAAAGTGTATCGACGTGGCAACGGATACATCACAGGCGCTGCTGCTGCCAATACACGCATCCCTTTTGGTCATCCTGAAGGATTTATTGAAGCTTTCGCCAATGTTTATAATGCAGCTGCAGAAGCGATCCATGATGAGGTTTCCGGAAAGTATCCCCGCAAGAAAGGGTATGACTATCCAGACATCCGAGACGGAATCATCGGTATGGCCTTTATTGAAACGGTTGTTAAAAGCTCAAAGGCCAAAGAGAAGTGGATTAAATTCCCGCGCATCTGATGATACACCCATAGTTCGCTTCTTCTCGGAGAAGCGCTCAGCTGGGAAAGCTTAGCTCACCAAGACTGAGACGTCGAATGACATCAGGAAGAAGTCGGTGTTCTGCAGCGTGTACTCGGGCTTCTATTGATTCCAAAGGCTCGCCTTTTTCAATGCGGACTGCAGTCTGATCAATGATCGGGCCGGCATCCACAGTTGGGGTAACCCAGTGTACAGTACACCCTGAGTAAAGAGCCCCATATTCATGTGCTTGGCGAATAGAATGTAATCCGGGAAAGGCTGGAAGCAGGCTGGGATGTAGGTTTATAATTCGTCCGGAAAAGGCATTGATGAAGGGTGGCTTCAGCACTCTGAGCAAGCCGGCCAGAACGATAAGATCAGGATTCCACTCAAGTATGCGTTCAATCCATTTCTGTTCAGCTTCGCCATCAAGTTTGGTCCTGAAGGAACCGGGATCAAGAAACTCTGCCGGAATTCCAAGTATTGCAGCATGACCGAGAAAAGGTACACCTTCACGATCAGCAGCAAGAGCCACGCAGTTGGCTTTTCCAAGTTGGCCTGCCTGCTGGGCTTGGATAATGGCCTTGGCATTAGAACCAGATCCGGAGCCGAGAATGACAATTCGCATAAGATAACCTTTGAAGAATCTAGCCTACACGGGCCAGAAGAAAATAATCAGGCTTCGGTAGATGCCTTATGAATGTTGGCGATGAGTTGAGTTGTGCTAAACCCGTCAAGGAAAGGAAGAAAATTGATCTTGGTGCCAGCCAAGTCAAGGGCGCTGCGTTCCCCAGAATCAAGCGTTTCCATGGAGTAGTCACCAGCTTTGGCGTAAAGGTCAGGCTTAAAGGCTTCAATCTCAGCGTGAAGCCGTTCAGATTGGAAAATGAAAATTCCTGCAACGCAATCTAAAGCCGCTAGGGAGTAGGCTCGAAACTTCTCTGAGAGCATGGGCCTTGATGGGCCCTTTAGTGCTTTGACGCTCTGGTCACCGTTGAGCGCAATCCAAAGCTGACTACCCAGCTTTGAGGCTTCCCGCAAAAAATATATGTGACCAGGATGAAGTAGGTCAAAGCAACCATTCGTGAGTACAATTTTTCGAGATAAATACTCTGGGCGATTGCGAATTTGCACCGCTTCTTGAAGGGTGAATAGCTTGGGGTTGTCGGGAAGACTATCAGGATTCACAGGCTAGAGATCTTCGAAAAAACGTTTGGCCTTGGCCCAAAACCCGGCACCAATGGGATGTGTAGAGTCACCACATAGATCCGCAAACTCTTTTAGCTTCTCTTGCTCTTCGCGATTAAGCTTCTTGGGCACGTCGATCGTGACTCGAATAAGCTGGTCCCCTCGACGACCATTTCGGAGATTTGGGAGACCGTGCCCACGAAGTTTGAACATCTGATTAGACTGAGTACCCTGAGGAATCTTGAGGTTGACCTTCCCAGAAAGAGTCGGCACCTGAACGGAACCGCCTAATGTCGCCAGAGTGAACTTTAGAGGGATTTCGCAGAATAGATCATCCCCATGTCGCTCGAAGATTTCATGTTCTTTGACGTGGACGATGACATAAAGATCACCTGAAGGACCGCCCATTATACCAGCCTCGCCGTTACCTTGTGAGCGAAGACGAGTGCCACTATCGGCTCCAGCAGGAATTTTTACATTTACCTTGCTAGTTTTGGTCACCCTGCCCTCTCCACCACAATCGCCACAAGGGTTTTTGATGCGAACACCACTACCACGACACTCAGGACAGGTCTGTTGAAAGCTAATAAATCCCCGAGAAGAGGAAACTTGTCCGAGTCCACCACAAGTATTGCAGCGCTCCTGGCCACTGCCAGCGGCTGCACCAGAGCCAGAGCAGCTTTTACAAACTACCGGCCGCTTGTATTTAATTTCTTTGTCAACTCCAGCAGCAGCTTCTTTGAGATTAATTTCTAGGTCATAACGAAGGTCATGGCCAGCAGATGCCCCGCCAGAATCTGAACGGGCACGACGGCCGCCACCACCGCCAAAGATTTCATCGAAGATACCGCCGCCGCCACCGCCGCCACCGCCAAAGACTTCACGAAATATATCGAATGGGTCATGGAAGCCGCCGCCGCCACCACCGCCGCCGCCTGCACCCGAGTATGCACCTCCTGGCTGAAAAGCTGCATGGCCAAACCGATCGTAGGCGGCTCTTTTTTCGGTATCCTTTAGAACCTCGTAGGCTTCAGAGGCTTCTTTAAACTTATCTTCGGACTCCTTATCCCCTGGATTCTTGTCAGGGTGGTATTTGATGGCAAGTTTACGATATGCCTTCTTGAGCGCATCTGCATCTGCCTCACGAGAAACCCCTAGAATTTCGTAATAATCGCGCTTGGCCATGGCTTTATACTTGGTTTGGCGAAAAAAGAATTAATCTTCTGCACTAGCGGGAGCTTCTTCTTCACTTGAGGAAGGTCCTGTGGAAACAACTACAGTAGCAGGGCGAAGGAGTCTTTCTTTGAAGTAGTAGCCGATACGGATCGTTTCAACAATATTACCTTCTGCCACATCATCACTGGCGATTTGAGAAACTCCATCGTGAAGTTTGGGATCAAATGCTTCGCCAACCGGATCAGTCTCCACAAGACCACGCTGACTGAGAATGTTGCGAAACTGTTCTAGAACAAGGGCAAACCCTTGTGTTATATCAGCAGCTCCTTCATGATTTTCTGCAGCTTGCAGTCCGAGCTTAAGGGTATCTATGGCAGGCAGGAGGTCCTCTATTAAGTATGCTTCTGTCTCAGCGCGAAGATCTTCGCGCTCCTTCATGGTGCGCTTCCGATAGTTCTCGTAGTCTGCTGCCTTTCTAAGAAGTTTCTGTTGCAGCTCATCACGTTCCTGATGCAATTTTTCAAGCTGGTCCTGAGGTGATTCATCAGGCGAATCAGGTTGCGGTGCAACGGGTTGCTCATCTTGTGAGGCCTTAGGCTCTTCAGGAGTAGATTCTTCTGCAGGAGCTTTAGGTGTTTCGGAGGGTATATCGGTGTCCATGCCGTCGATCTTGTTAGAAAAAATGGAGCGAAGTGGATTAGGCGATGTTAACTATTCTGGCGAGTTTTTTCGAAAAACCCGTCAGTAACAAGAACGAGTGACTTTTTATCAGCAACTAAATCAAAGGATACTGAGTAGGGAAGAAGTACATTGTCACCTCGTACAATAACACTTCCAGAAGCCTTATCCTGCAGTTGCCCCTCGACTATATGGAGAAGTCTGGGTTGAATTCCTGCCTCGAAAGACATTTCATGACCCGTCAATAAATTGTGACGTGTAATTCGGAACTCCTTACAATCAGCAAGAACTTTCGGACTCGTAACAGATTCGGACTCACGCTGAGGTGTGGGCTCAAAATCATTGAAATCAATACACTGCATGGACTCCTCTACGTGAAGTTGACGAGGTTGACCATCTAGGCCCACACGACCCCAATCATAGACTCGGTATGTAGTATCTGAATTTTGCTGAATTTCTAAGATTAGGTTACCAGCATCAATCGCATGGAGGCGTCCACTCTCTACAAGTATGGAGTCGCCTGGTTGTACATCAAACTTGTGAACGCATTCCTCTAATCGCTCCTCGTGTAAGGCTTCTTTAAAGTATTCTTTGGACACCCCATCCTTAAGCCCAACAATAAGGGAAGCATCTGGTTCTGTTGCCGCTACGTACCAATTTTCAGTTTTGGGCTCACCACCAAGTTCAGAGGCTACGGATGCGGGAGGGTGCACTTGTAAACTTAGTCTTTGCTGACAGTCCAACCATTTGACCAAAACAGGAAATGGCCTGTTCTTTTTCCAGCCTGGACCCATAAGAAAAGTGCCATGCTCCATAAGTGCTTGATTGAGGCTCCAGCCATCTAAAAAGCCGCCCTCAACTACGGATTGGGCTTCGGGTCGATCCACCACTTCCCAGCTCTCCCCGATAGGATTGCCTGATGGTAGTTCTCGATCAAGATGGGTATTTAAGCCAGTGCCGCCCCAAACCCGCTCCATGTATAGCGGCTTGAATCTCAAAGGTCCTTGTCCAGTTAATTCGTCCATTTTTCTGAGTTAAAAGGTATTTTTTGTTGAACAATTTATAAAAATTGCCAATCGATAGAATCATTAGATGAGACAAACACGAGGATTGTAAGAGAGGAAAGTGGCAACAAAAACATCCCGCAAGAAAAAGCAGGAAAGCAAAGTAGTACCCAAAAAGAAGCATTCGCCGCAAAGCCGGACACGTCCGATACTAGGACTCTTCCTGCTAGCGATGGGTATTTTGAGCTTTGCAGCCCTGTTGTCCTATGACGTCAACCAAGACTCGCTGAATAATACACAACCAGTGCAAGACAACTGGGTGGGTACAGTAGGGGCAAATTTTGCTAATTGGGTACTTGGGGTAGTAGGCATTGGCTCCTGGCTTCTGCCTGTCTATTTCGTCGGTTTTGCTTGGGCATTCTTCTTTGGCATGAAGAAGAGGTTAGGATGGTTGAAAGGCAGTCTACTGGTTGCTTTACCGTTTCTACTTTGTGCGCTAGCTGGAGGTTTTGGACATTCCGTAGAGATCAAGGCAAATAGCTACTTTCCTAGCGGAAGCCTAGGAGGAAACCTTGGTAGTACGATTTTCTCAGACTTTCTAAACCCATGGATGGGTGGGTTCGGTGGGACTGTTATTCTGCTACTTGGATTTTGTTCAGCATCGCTGCTCATTCTGACAGACAATCCCGGTAGTCTGGTTGATAGCTTTAAAGCCTCACTAGGTGGTCTTGCAAAGAGCCAAAAAGCAAGGATGCAAGCTGCCAAAGCTACGAAGGCAAAAGCTCAGGCGCTAGCAGCTAAAAAGGCACTCGCTGAACAGAAAGCAGCAGAAAAAGCTCAAGCGAAGCAAGCAGCAGCAGAAAAAAATAAAAAGGACTCTGTAGATACAGATGTTCAAGCAACCACAAACGAAGCCGAACCTAAAACAGTTGTCCAACAGGAGCTAAATCTTGGTAGCGCACCGAACAGCGACGATGAAGAGATCATGCTTTTCGGCGACTCCCCTCTTCCCGGGAAAAATGTTGCAACCACAGTTACCCCTCAAGCACAAGCATCCTCAGAAAAAGAAGTCGAACCTAAGCCGAAACAGACTCGTAAGAAAAAGGTCAAGACTGAGGAACCAAAAGAAGTTCCCGCTGCTACAAAGGAAGATCTCTTGCCTCAAGAAGCTAAGACTTCCGTTGATGAGAATGGCCCCGCAGCCAAAGAGCCAGACACAGAACCTACTCCCGAACCAGAACCAGAGGAACCCAAGAAAAAGCTTCCTCCGCCTGATCTAGAAGGTCTTAAAATCGTCAAGGGCGAGAAAATGGAGAAGGCTGAGATTCAAATACGAGAGCGCGATGGTGAGTACCACTTCCCTCCCATCGATCTTCTTTCTTCAGCGCCCGATGAAGACTCTCTTGATGGTGACAACCATGAAGAACGGGCGGCAGCCCTCAAGCAGACCCTCCATGAATTCCGTGTTGAAGTAGAGTTAGGCGAAATTCACGTTGGCCCTGTAATCACTCGTTATGAAATTTACCCGGCTCCAGGTGTTAAGGTCGAAAAGATCTTAGGCTTGGACAAGAACATCGCAATGGCGCTTAAGTCGGAGTCGGTCCGTATCCTTGCTCCTGTTCCTGGAAAAGACTGCGTCGGTATTGAAATTCCAAACAAAACCGCAGCTCCAGTCTGCATGAGAGAGATTGTGGAATCCCGAGCTTGGGCAGACTCAAATGCAGAGATTCCTGTAGTCCTCGGCAAGGAAGTCAGTGGAAAACCAGTAGTCGCAGACCTCACTAAGATGCCCCACCTACTTATTGCCGGCTCTACTGGTTCAGGTAAGTCAGTTTGTATCAACTCTATCATTGCGTCCCTGTGCTACCACTCCTCCCCTAACGACCTACGATTCATCATGGTCGACCCAAAGGTAGTGGAAATGCAGATCTACAACTCGCTTCCACACATGCTCATCCCCGTCGTCACCGAACCGAAAAAGGTGCCTGGAGCCCTTAAGTGGCTCATCTCGGAGATGACTCAACGTTACGAGATCTTTGCTAAAGTCGGTGTTCGTAACATTGCTAGCTTCAACGCAAAGATTCTTAAGGACCGAGAAGGCAAAGAAAAAGCCGATGAACTAGATGCCGAAATGACCCTTCAGGAAAGAGGGGCTATAGAGAATATTGAAGTACCTCGAGATGAAGAGCTTGAAGTTCCCGAGACCAAGATGCCCTACATTGTATGCATAATCGACGAGTTGGCCGACCTCATGATGATTGCTAAAAATGATGTTGAAACAGCCATTGCTCGCATCGCACAACTTGCCCGCGCCGCCGGAATTCACCTAATACTTGCTACCCAAAGACCCTCCGTAAATGTCATTACTGGCATTATCAAAGCCAACCTACCCAGCCGGATCGCCTTCAAGGTGATTTCATTCCGAGATAGTATGACCATTCTCGACCAAAAGGGCGCCGAGGCGCTCATTGGTAAGGGTGACATGCTCTTCATTCCGCCAGGCGCCGCCAATGTAGTGCGTGCCCAAGGTGCTTTTGTCTCGGACGAAGAGATTGGCTCCATAGTCGAATACCTTAAGAAAAATGGCCCTCCAGATATAATAGAAGCCATTCAGAAACAGGTCGACAGTAGTGTTAAGAGTGAAGACGGCGGAGGGGGAGAAGGCGAAGACATCGACGATGAGGAAGCTCAACTCATTAGGGATGTTCTAGATGTACTACGGGTCACACGCAAAGCCTCGACCTCGATGATACAACGCAAACTCAAGATCGGCTACAACCGAGCTGCCCGAATAATGGATGACCTTGAAGAGCGCGGCATCGTTGGCCCAGACAATGGTAATGCTGCACAAGGACGAGAAATCCTCGTTGATCTTGATTCAATGTTAGAGGGATAAGTAAGTCCAAAGATATTTCAAATATAAGCCAAAACCAAACCACCACAACCAGGGACGACCGATGAATACACTAGGGGAAAAACTTGCCGAAGCGCGTATGAAGAAAGGGCTCTCCATTCAGGAATGCTCTGAACAAACCAAGATACGCGTTAGTTTCTTGGAAGCTTTTGAGCAGGATAATTTCGATATCGACCTGCCAGATATCTACAAAAAAGGGTTCATGAAAAACTATGCCGAACTACTGGGTCTTGACCCAGACGGCACAGCTAGGGAGTTGGGTAGTTCAAGCAAGGGCGCTAGACAAGGACGGCGTCGCGAAGCAAATGCTGGCTTTGGCTCCGTCAGCCTAGGAAATTCTTCAGCACCATCCCAAGAACCCGAAGCCGCACTCGATGCAACTAAAACAGAGACAACATCTAAGCCTGTTGCCTCTTCAAGAACAGAAAACCAAGGATTTAAAAGCCTTGGACAACCAAGGATTCCAGACTCTGATGAAAACAAATCAAAGAGTGGAGACCGAATGATCTTTGCAGCTGTAGGCGTAAGCGTTGCCGCCGTCTTAGTTGTGGTAGTCTTTCTAACCTGGATGTTTACAGCAGATAGGAATGCTGAAGCGGATGTAGCGGATAACACACCAACTCCGCCAACTCAAGGGAACGTAGGTGAACAAGGCCCTACTGGCACTGCGACACCAGAACCTGCTCCTGCACCACAACCTGCTGCTGTTCCAATGGAAATCATGGCACGGAACGGCGCTGTGGATATCGTGCTTATCGATAAAAATACTCAACAAAGAGTTCTCGAAAAGTCACTAGCTGTAGGAGAGTCCGTTTCAGTAGATAAGCGCGGCCCGCTTACCATAATTTATACCAACGGTGACAATGTATTTGTGAGCTTAAAGGGGCAGACTTTTAAAATGCCAAGGAGTGGCCCGGGTCGCAGCATGATCCCGTAAGTCTGCTCGCCTGAAGAATTTGTATTATCGAAGTGAGCTAGATCTCTTGCTCCCCTGCTCTACGCAAGGCAACAGGAGGACCAAGGATTTCTCGATAAAGGAAAGCTCGTCGTAAGCTTGCTGGATCCTTGAGTTCCAGTTGATCACGTATGCTCTGGCTAGACTTCTGGGTAACAGAAGTTGGCAAACCAACAGGTTTGGTTGGTTTTTTGCGAACCAGAGCAGGTGGTGGCGGTGGTGGTGCGGATGGTTGAACCTCTGGTTCAGGATCCTCTTCCAACCATACTGGTGGTAATGGCTTTTCCGATTCAATGACAGTTCGCTCCTCGATGCGACGACGTACGGCCTCCCATATGTCTTGACCACCAGAGGATTCTTCTCCGTCTACAGTTTTACGCGGCTTTTGTGAGCCTTTAGAGCCCTGCTCCTGCAGCTTTTCAAAAACTTTTCCAAGTCCAAAAATTAGGACAAAGATAATAGGTGCGATGACCTCTATGAGATCCATGGACGGATTCCTATACCTTAGAAGGTTTCGTTCTTTTCATCGCCTGAGTCATCCGAGATAGAACGGCGCATATCAGTATCGGCCTCAATATTCTTCATGCGGTAGTAGTCCATGACACCAAGGTTGCCTGAACGGAAAGCCTCGGCCATGGCCATGGGAACTTCCGCCTGAGCTTCGACAAGTTTGGCCTGCATCTCTTGGACTTTAGCTTTCATCTCCTGTTCGAGAGCAACAGCAGCAGCGCGACGGATTTCAGCCTGTGCCTGTGCAACGACTTTATTGGTCTCCGCTTGGGTGGCTTGCAGTGCCGCACCACGGTTTTCTCCTAGGTCGACATCCGCGATATCGATAGATAAGATTTCGAACGCAGTTCCGACGTCCAAACCACGACGGAGCACGGCTTCGGTGATGGCATTCGGGTTCTCAAGAACGACTTTGTAGTTTTCGGAGGAACCAATGGTCGAAACAATACTCTCACCAACACGAGCAATGACTGTTTCCTCTTGAGCACTACCGACGTAATGTTCTAAGTTGGAGCGTACAGTGACGCGAGCACTAACCTTTACCTGAATACCATCCTTGGCTACACCATCGATTGTGTCACGACCCTCGATGACGCAGTCGATAACCTTGGGGTTGATAGAAGTTTGTACTGCCTCGACAACTGATTTGCTGGTACCTTTTGTGGCTAGATCAATAGCACAAGCTTGAGCCCAATCTAGGCTTATGTTGGCCTTCTGGGCAGCTATAATGGCACGAACTGTCGGAAGGAGATTACCTTCGGCGAGGTAATGTGACTCAAGTTCGTCGGTAGACAAGTCGAGCCCGGCTTTAGAGGCGGTAATGCGAGAATCAACAATCAATGAGGTTGGTACACCGCGAAGCCGCATGGCAACAAGATTGGCGAAACTGACATGCGCTTTCGCGAGGAAAGCCTTCAACCAAGTGTTAAAGAAGTTGAGAATAATCAGGAAGATGACCAGAAGGACGAGCCCCCCGATGCCAAGCAGGGCAAGTGTTATAGCGTCAGACATTTTTAATGGTGTACTGGGTTGGTGTAAGTAAAGTGTTTGATTTCTATTGAGGCCTTAATTTTTGCTAACGACAATCCGAAAATTGTCTTTGGAGGCAACCCGAACGGACTCACCGGTATCGATGTAACCGTCTTGAGACTTTGCTTGATAACGAACGCCGTCGATAGATACTAAGCCTGTGGGGCGCAACGGCGTTGCAGCCTCACCCGTTTTGCCGAGTAGGTCTTCAGGGATACCAGAGTTACTCTTGCCATCAACATCCTTGGATAGAAAAAGCTGTCTGCCTATCCATGTGTGTGGAATCCATTTGAACTCAAAATAAAGAAGCACACCCAAGAAGACTCCGCCTGCGAAGAAAGTATAAATGCCCTTGAGGAAACCAAACTCTACCCCAGCGTAAATGCAAGCAGCGAGGTATGCGCACAAGCCAAGAAGACCAAGCACAGCGCCGGGTAGTATAATTTCAAAGCTAATCAAAACAGCAGCTAAGAGTAGCAGAACGAAGACCCAAGTCATGACTTAACCTCCTCAACAACCAATGAAAAATCTTCGATGCCACTAACGCGAAGGCGACTCCCCCGCTCAATACTGCCAACGGCAACACGTGCTTGGTAGCGTTTGCCATTGATAGAAATTTCACCGCTCGGAAAGAGATCCGAAATGGCCACGCCAGTTGTGCCCAAAGAGGGAAGTTCAGAGTCTTTGTTGCTAGCTGTTCCTCCAGCGGTAACAACAGGGTCTGCAACTCCTACAGAGTGCTGGAGAATAAGCCGACCACCAAGTGTCGTTTGCGGAAGATAACGCACAACAAAGACAGCGCCTAGGACAGCTAACAAAAAGCCTAGCATTACACTAACGGCTGGATCGATAAACGTGTTTAAAGTGAAATCAAAGAAACTGGGGTTCACTCCCGGGATAGGGGTATCGCCCATGTTGCCTGGCCAATAGTCTGCCAATGCCCAAACCAAAGATCCAAGCACGAGAAAAGCACCAGTCGCAGCTAATACAAAGACTCCAGGCAGTAAAAAAATTTCAAGGAGAATTAACCCAACCCCCAATAGGAAAAATAGAATCTCTTCGTGGCCTGCGAGGCCTGCGACGTAGTTACTTAAAAAAACGATACCCAAAAGAGAAATACCTGCGATCCCAAACACGCCAAAACCAGGGGTTTTAAACTCGATAAAGAGACCCAGTAAGCCAAGCCCCATGAGTAAGGGGGCAATTACATTCATATATTTTGCAAACTGTTCAGACCAAGTAATCTCGAATTTCTTGATCACGTAACCCTCTTCTCCGTAACGGCTAGCAAGCACAGACTCAACATCATCATAAATGCCAACCCCAAACAATGGGCGCGGTGGTTGGCCATATTCCTTTGTAGCCTCGAGAGCAGTTAATGAGAGCAGGCTTCCTTCCGGCTTAAGAACTTCGCCATCGATTTCTAACACATAACCCTCGTCCATCATTGCTTGAACCACTTGTGAGCGATAAGGATGATCTTCAGTGTAGGAGC
>CAJWWL010000036.1 GCA_913048125.1 uncultured Opitutia bacterium
GGCGGGAAAGAATCGTCTTCATGAGCCAAAAATTTGACATTCTTGTCATTGGCAGTGGTATCGCCGGTTTGAGCTTTGCGCTAAAAGTAGCTCAAGGTGGAGCCTCTGTAGCCATCCTTACCAAAAAAAATCAGGCCGAGTCCAACACCAATTATGCACAGGGCGGCATTGCTGCAGTAACCTCTGCATCGGACGACTTTGAGACCCATGTAGTTGATACAATTGAAGCTGGTGATGGACTCTGCGATGAGGAGGTTGTTCGCGAGATTGTTCGTGATGGCCCCGAGTGTATTCAGGAACTAGTAGATCTTGGTGTCGACTTTACCCGACTAGATGATGGAAGGCAGTCCTTAGGCAAAGAGGGAGGGCACACCAAACGCCGTATCCTCCATGTGAAAGATATGACCGGGAAGGCTATTGAGGAAGCCTTGCTCGCAGCAATTGCCAAGCACCCCAAGATTACCGTCTACGAACATTATTTCGCCATCGACTTTCTAACGATCAAAAAACTTTGGAAGCGTGGCATCAATCCAGGGGAGGAAGCTGACCGAGTAATCGGACTTTATGCCCTCGATGTACATACCGGCAGGGTAGAGACCTTCTCATCTCGGGCAGTCTTGCTCGCCAGTGGTGGAGTGGGACAGGTTTACCAATATACAACTAATCCTCCAATTGCTACCGGAGACGGCATTGCGATGGCTCATCGTTGTGGTCTGGAGATCCGCAACCTCGAGTTTGTTCAGTTTCATCCCACCGCATTATATTCTACAAACGGTGAACGTTTCCTCATAACTGAGGCTCTTCGTGGGGAAGGGGCAATCCTCCGCAACCTTGCTGGCAAGGCTTTCATGGAGCAGTATCATGAAAGAAAAGACCTTGCGCCTCGCGATATTGTAGCGCGGGCCATTGATCAGGAAATGAAAAAATCTGGTGCACGTCACGTGTGGCTGGATGCTACTGCCATAGCCCCTGATGAGCTTCGTGATCGTTTTCCAAATATCTACAAGGTCTGCCTCCGTAACGGTATTGATATCACGAAAGACCCCATACCCGTAGTTCCTGCAGCGCACTACCTTTGCGGTGGTGTCGCGTCAGATACCTCCGCTCAAACTTCTTTGCCAGGGTTTTACGTCTGTGGTGAGGTTGCCTGTACAGGTCTGCATGGTGCCAATCGACTGGCCAGCAACTCACTCTTAGAGGCCGTTGTGATGGCTCACCGCGGAGCTCAAGCTGTCTTAGAATATCTTACCATGCAACAACCCGCTCATCTCGAACTTCCGTTTTGGGTGGAAAGCGACCTTCAAGACACTGACGAGCGAGTCATTCTCCTACATAATCTCGATGAACTTAAGCGTACCCTATGGGACTACGTTGGTATTGTCCGTACAACCAAGCGTCTAGAACGTGCCCGCACACGGATACAGAACCTCCAGAACGAAATCCATGAGTATTACTGGAATTTCAAGGTAGACCCCACTCTCTTAGAGTTACGCAACATGATTCTTGTGGCGCGATTGATTGTAGACTGCGCTTTACAACGTCGAGAAAGCCGAGGGCTTCACTACACGCTTGATTATCCTGAACGTGCTACCCAACGCACGGATTCTCTTGTCAAAAAAAACTAGTGGAAAAGATCGGTATCGTTGGCTGCGGCGCGGTTGGGGGTTATTATGGGGGAATGCTCGCTCGCCATGGTCTCGACATCCATTTTCTTCTACGCAGTGACTTTGATGAAGCTCGTGCCAATGGCTTCACTATTCGTCGTGGCAGCGAAATCTTCAGTCTACCGGTCAACTCATATCAAGAACCAACTGATATTGGCCAATGTGACCTCGTCATTATAGCCCTAAAGAGTACGGCCAACAATATTCTGCCGAAGCTTCTCAGTCCGCTTGTCGGGGACCAAACAATGCTTCTAACGCTGCAGAATGGTCTGGGTAACATCGAACTTCTACAGCAACTCTATCCTGATAATCATATCGCTGGCGGTCTGTGCTTTGTATGCATCAACCGGGTTGCTCCTGCTACTTTTGAAAATTACTTTCCCGGCTACATCGAGATGGGAGAGGCTGAAGGTATCCCAACCCCCAATCTTCGGAAGATTGCTAGCTGGTTTCAGGACGCGATTTCTGATTGCCGTATCGTCGACCCCCTGCAGGAAGCGCTTTGGCGTAAGCTCTGTTGGAATATTCCCTTCAATGGACTGTCCATAGCAGCCGGAGGTATTACCACAGACAAGATTCTTGCTGATTCCAACCTCGTTGAACGTGCTTGGGTACTCATGCGAGAAATACAGTCGGCTAGCCCTCACTCTATTCCAGATGACTTCCTCCAGCGACAGTTTGACAACACTGGCCCAATGGGAGCCTATCGCCCTTCTAGCCTAATTGACTTTCTCGCTTCTCGTCCCGTCGAAGTGGAAGCTATCTGGGGTAACCCTCTTCAAGCTGGGAAGGAGCGCGGCATACCTATGCCTGAACTCGAAAAGCTCTACCTTGAATTAAAGCTTTTATGCCCTTAGCTTTTACTGTTGTGAACAACTACTTGTAAGCGAGAAGGCGGTCCTTGATTGCATCCATGCTCATGGATTGAAGCACTTCTGGGTCGAGACGGTTTTGATTGATCAGGGGTAGTTCCGTAAGAGGCTCACTTACTACAGGAGTCCTGTTCGCCGCCACTTCATCAACTCTGTCAATGGGTGTGAAATGGGGCGCCCTTTTGAGCACCTCTGGATGCTCCCTTGCTATGCTACCAATAGTTTTGACTGCTTCAGCGAAACGATCAAGTTCCTCAAGGCTGTAGCTTTCTGTCGGTTCTATCATAAGTCCAAAGGCTTCAGGGAAGGCTACTGTCGGGGCGTGGAAGCCAAAATCTAGGAATAGTTTACCGATCTGCGGTATAATTTGAGTACGAGGTACGCCGGCTGCTTCAATGCGGTCAAAATCCTCCTCAGATAGTGTGAGAATAAACTCATGCATTCGGGGCTCATCTCTTGCGCCAGCAGGAAGCATAGGAAAATCCTCCTTCAATTTTTCAAAAAGATAGCGGGAGGACAGTACTGCCATTGCAGCCATGCGGCGTACGCCTTCGCGTCCAAGCCGAAGAAGGTATGTATAGCAACGTACTTTATGAGCGAAATTACCCCAGTGCCGGTGGAATGAGCCTACGCTATTGCGAGGCCGTATCGGCTGGAAGATCCCATCCTCAAGAGTGATCTGAAAACCTGGCAGGAAATCGACCAGTTTTTCGCTGACCGCGACGATCGCATCCCCAGGGCCTCCGCCACCGTGAGGAATCGTCCAGGTCTTATGAAGATTGTTGTGTACGGCATCAACCCCCATCGCGCCGAGATCAGCCCACCCAGCTATAGCATTCATGTTGGCGCCGTCCATGTAGACAAGTCCGCCTATGGAGTGAATTTTATCTGCTATATTTTTGAAGCGTGTTTCAAAGACGCCACATGTGTTAGGATTAGTGACCATTATGCCACAGATGTGCGTGCCATGAATTGCGATTTTGGCATCTAAGTCGTTAATGTCTATCTGACCGGTTGGGTCTGCTTCGAGATGGACGATCCCCGTGGGCCGACCATCACTGTCTCGTCCTCCCACAAAGCCTGCAGTAGTGGCGGTTGCAAAGTTGGTACCGTGGGCCGATTTGGGAATAAGAACAACGTCACGATTTTCGTCTCCATTTGCTTCATGGTAGGCTTGGAACATTTTGAGTCCAACCAGTTCACCCTGAGCACCTGCAACCGGTTGGGTCGTAACTGCTTGAAGACCAGTAATACGCTTAAACCAGTCTTGAATGTTGAAGAGAATCTCGAAGCATCCCTGCACATCCTCAACCGGTGCCTGAGGGTGGGCATCAGTAAACCCAGGGAGACTTGCGGCCCAGTCATTTATGTATGGATTGTACTTCATTGTACAAGAGCCCAGCGGATAGCACGTTTTTTCTGGGCTGACATTCAGGTTCGCGAGTGTCTGGTAGTAGTCTCGGATTACTTGCCGGGAGAAGCAGGGAAGACCAGCTGTGCCTTTGCGCAGGAGCGAAGAGGGCAGCTCCTTTACGGATGCCGAACTCTCTATTGCTGGCCCGAATTTTTTCTGGAAGAAATTCAGCAGTCTTTCGCAGGCATTTGATATAGATTTATCCGAAAAGCTGATTTTAATTAGATTTCCCGAGGGATTGGGTAAGCGGTTACCAACCGCGACACCTACATGCAAACCATCCTTGCGACCTTCTTTAATTAACTCTGAAGCAGGGCAGGAGAGGAGTAATGTTGCTTCGTTGAAAAAGGGCTCATCAGGAAATGCGAGACTCACTCCCGGCAACTTGATTATTTTTTCAATGGTGTCTCGAGCAGCATCTGCAGCATTCTTACAAGAATGACTCATGCCATTCTCACCTTTTGCGAGCATGGCGGCCCCGGCTATGGTGGCTAAGAAGGCCTGATTGGAGCATATGTTGGATGTAGCTTTGTCTTTGCGAATATGTTGCTCCCTCGTTGACAGAATCATGACTCGGCAATCTCGTCCTTCTGCATCGAGAGATTTTCCTACATAACGGCCGGGAGTCTGCCTGATGCCATTGCGCTTTTTTTCGTTTTGCCGTATTCCAAATAGTCCCAGACCTGGGCCTCCGAAGTTTGGTGAGATCGCCAGATGTTGAGCTTCACCAACGATCAGGTCTGCACCATCATTCCCAAATTCCGAAGGAGGCTTCAGTCCACCAGTTGCTAAAAGTAGCGGGTCGATGACTGCAATACTCTGAACGCCTAAATCCGAGGCAAGGTCAGTCAACTTGTCCACATCTTCAAGATTTCCAAAATTGTTGATCTGCGGAAAGGCAATAGCCGCCAATTTGTCCCCAAGATCTTCTGCCTCCTTACGAATAGCATTTCTACAGGTCGCACCTGTTTCGGGGTCAATAGGCGTCTCTACGATTTTAACTCCAGTGTGGCGGAATAGAGTTTGTACAACCTCTAAGTCTGCTGGGTGTAGGCTTTTTGGAAGAATGGCCACCGAGGATTTACGTTTGAGGCGCATTGCGCAACAAACTGCTTCATGTAATGCGGTTGCCCGATCATATAATGATGAGTTTATTGCTTCGAACCCAGTTAGGGTAGCCATTAGGCATTGGTAGATCCAATGGGTCAATAGAGTGCCTTGACTGCGTTCAGGCTGGTAGGGTGTGTAGGAGGTTGTCAGATTGCGAAGGCTGCTCACATAGGGAACAATCTCATCAACTTCAAAGTCCGGCAATCCATCGCCAAGGAATGACAGGAACGGGTGGTTCTTGCTTGAATTCTTGAAAACAGCGGACTGCAAATCTTCGTAGGACAGTTCTTCTGGCAGGTCTGGCGCTTTATGAAAACGTACTTCCTCTGGTAGATGTTGGAATAGGTCAGGAAGCTCAGAGATACCCACTTTTTTCATCATGGCATCGGTCTCTTCCTTGGTGGATGGAATATAGTGCCGCTTTTTCTCGCGAGGAAGAATTTCTGGATCGTAGCCAAGCGGAGGAAGTTGAGTTTTAACCATCTATCGTACCTTTGCTGAATTGATTCATTTAAATTCCACTCTCATTTTCCTGTTACTTCCTGTCCACCTTGAATCACGAACTAGGTTTACAGTTGCTTTTTTATTTCGAATGCTAATCTCACTATTTCCTCATGCTTAAAACAGAACGTGCCGAATTCATCCGGCTGAAACTAGACAAGCACTACCCAGATCCTCCAATTCCCCTATCCCACAAGGACCCTTACACCTTGTTAGTGGCAGTGCTTCTGTCGGCCCAGTGTACTGACGAGCGTGTCAACAAGGTAACTCCCGGTTTATTTGCCCTAGCCGATAATCCTGCTGACATGTCCAAGTTGAGTGTGGAGCAGATAGACAACGCTGTGCGGTCCTGCGGTCTGTCTCCGCGTAAGGCACAATCAATCCTTGGTTTGTCAAAAATTATCGATGCTTCATTTCAAGGCAAGGTGCCACCAGACATGCAGGTTCTTGAAACTTTTCCCGGAGTGGGGCACAAGACAGCCTCTGTTGTCATGTCCCAAGCGTTTGGTGTTCCATCATTTCCTGTCGACACCCATATTCATCGGCTAGCCCAGCGTTGGGGGCTCACATCAGGAAAAAATGTCAAACAGACCGAAGCCGATCTAAAAAAACTCTATCCTCCTGAATTATGGAACAAGTTGCACCTGCAGATTATCTACTACGGTCGAGAGTTTTGTAGTGCTCGCTCCTGTGACGGCACAGTCTGTGAAATCTGCCGTACGTGTTACCCCAATCGGAAAAATCCCTTTCAGCACCAAAAGGCTTAAGTGCTGCATCACCAACCTATTTAACTTGGCTCTTAATCATGCTATGGATTTCTTGTTGCAAAACATTCGCATAGCTTTTCTATCAGACCCCACATGATTGAATTCCTCCGTCATTTTTTTGGCCTTTGTTGCGAACCCCATCCCAATGCCCTATGGGCATTAAGTTCGCTCCCTTTTTTGGGAGGCTTGGCTTGCTACTTTAAAGCGTGCCTAACCCGGAAGAAGAAGACCTGCTGCAAGCATTAGCTAAACTTCCTCATTAAGCTGAGTTCTCACGTCAGATTCGCTTGACCGCAATCAAGCTTAAGTTTCAAGATTGCCTAACCATTGCAACTTAAGCTTTTTAGCCATCAAACACGAGAAATTTGCTAGATTTGAAACCCACAAAACCAATTGAGGCGCCCTTCTTGTTCTTATTGGCTGTATGCCTAGTTCTAAACGCCTATGCGTTCATTCTTTTTAGTAAGACGGACAAGCGAAGTGCTCCAATAGAAGATCCTATAAATTCTTCTTCACTGCCAGCAACAACTTCCTCAGTTAACGTAGAGAACGATCAACCTTCTCAAGTTCCTCAGTTTGAAGTCTCGACTTCTAAACCTAAACGTCTTTTCCCCTCAGAGTTTTATCAAGGATCTTCGTCAACTGAGATCTTGCCAGACGAGAATCCTACCAAAGAAATTCTGCCCTCTGGTTCTAGTCTCCAACAACAGCACAATGGTTCCAACCCCATCCTCTCTTCACCGAAATTGACTGATTCTAGGGAGCCATCCATAACTAAATCCCCCCCTCTTGAGTTTTGGGGATTTGATGAAGAAGAGCTAAATAGGGTGATTGTTAATAGTTCCCCGAATAAAGATTTAGCTAAAGTTCCCTCCACAACCCTACCAATACCCCTCTCTGATGAAAATGAAACTTTTTCTACCTCTACAGCAACGGAGTTGGAAGAACCTTCATTATTGCCACCCGAAATTATAGAAGTATCTGATCACCAAACTGGGAAGAATTACCTCTACAATATTCCTGTACGAGGCCAAAAAGTTCTATTCATAATAGAGGCTTCCGTTAAAATGACAGCGCATTCAGATGGTGCTGTATTGAGTATAGAAAATGAATTAAAACGTGTGATCAATGCACTTGAGAATACGCAAACTTTTAATATCATAGCCTTTCAAGGAGACCGTATCTCATTATGCGAAGCAGACTACATGCCCGTAAACAATGCCAACAAAGCGTTTTCTATGCTTTGGTTGCGAGGGCACTTCCAAAATGTCCACAAGCAGAAAATCATAGAAGATAATAAGCCTGACGGATATCCAGAAATATTTGCTTCAGCGAGTAATCTCGAATGGGCAGAACCCCTCTTCATGGGCATGCACTCCTACCCTGACGAAATTTTTCTCATCACTTCCAATTGGTACTCTGATTTAGACGAACAACATGCATCAGATGCCTCTCAATTCTGGACACGCGAAAAACAAGCACTATGGAGAAGCGCCTACGAGGAAACAACGAATTGGTTGGAAGAGGAGAATCGATCTCGAAAAGCACAGAGAATTGCCCCTCGTGCGGTTATCAGCATAGGCGCACTAATCTCAAAACGGCATCCCAACATTGAACAACCTCCAGAGGAGTTAAAACAGGCCGATGCTGTACTGATCAAAGAACTAGATGAAATTGTTTATTCTAGAGGCTTAGACAATAGATTATCTCTAAACACAATCCTATATGCAATGGGTAAGGAAGGAGATATTAGCGATATATACAAATATTCACATTTAGCTCGAAAATATTTAGGTCAATTTGTTTTAGTTGAGGGTAGTGAAGAAGTTAAAAACTTTTGAATAATTTATTGCATTGACAGCTTAATTAACTAAGCAATTCATATCCATCACACGTCTTCCTATTCACTCAGATATTAACCCGCAATCCTAAATATTACAATGAGCGTTCATGCACAACTCAGAGAAATCGAACAAGAGAGAAAAAAATTAGCTGCCAAACAAAAGCGGTTAGAAGCTAAAGCCAGTAAAGATGACGCTCTAAAAGCGAAGTTTGAAAATTTTGCTACAGAAAACGGTTATCGCAACGGCAAAACCCTCTCTAAATTTCTAGCTGATATTTATGGCGTAACAACCAGTTCTGACTCTACGCGTCGTACTCGGACTAAGGTTACCGCAGAACTCCGTGATGCCATCAAGTCTGAAGTCGCTAGTGGAAAGTCTAAGAATAGTGTATCGAAGTCTCGCGGCATTAGCTACATCGTTGTAGATAAAATGGTCAAAGGCGGCTATGATCATCTCTGACCTCTAAGCTCTTTTTAAGACTTCAGCTTAGAAAGTTATTCTGCTTCTTTCAGAAAATTCCACAGCTTCAGACACTTGCACACCAGTTCCCTGAATTGCTGGAGGGGCCACTGGCTGTCTGCATCAGAAATTGCATCCTTCGGGCTAGGATGTGTTTCTAAAAACAACCCATCAGCTCCTGCAGTGATACCAACCTTAGCGATTGTAGGGATGTATTCTCGCTGACCAGCGCTTTTCCCCCCACCAGCACCTGGCAACTGTACGCCATGAGAGGCATCGATAATTATCGGGCTTAGAATTTCTTTCATGATCACGATGGATCGTGAATCCACTACTAAATTGCCGTAACCAAATGTTGTACCTCGCTCTGTGAGCCAAGTCTCAACAGGCTGTTTACTTGAGGTTTTATCTACAGCAAATTTCATATCTGCAGGTGCTAGAAACTGACCTTTTTTGATATTTACTGCACGACCTGTTGCACCTGCAGCTACCAGCAGGTCAGTCTGTCTGCATAAGAATGCTGGAATCTGCAGTACATCACAAACTTCTCCTACTGGACCTGCTTGGCTGGGTAAGTGAATGTCAGTTAGGACAGGAAGCGCTGTGTTTTCTTTTACCTTTTGAAGAAGTTTTAGACCTTCCTCTTGGCCTGGACCTCGATTACTATTAGAAGATGTTCGGTTAGCTTTATCAAATGAGCCCTTAAAGATGACTTGGATTTCAGGATAATCTTGTTGAATCTGAGCCAGTACTTCGGCCACAGGCAAAGCCACCTCAGGACCTTCTAATGAGCACGGTCCCGCGATTACGAGGAAGCGGTCCGGTTGGTAAAGCATTAGGCTAACTGCTCTTGGCCGTCACGACTCCTCACTATCGTGGGCTTGGAGTGCCTTTTGTTGTGATCAATTGCAGCCTTAATGAAGCTTGAAAATAAAGGATGAGGGCAGTTTGGCTTCGATTGAAATTCTGGATGAAATTGTACACCAACAAACCAAGGATGGTCAGGGAGTTCGGTGATTTCTACTAGATTTCTGCTAGGATTGATGCCACTGAAGCACGCCCCTTTTTCTTCAAGTTTTTCACGGAAGGCATTATTAAAT
The DNA here is from genome assembly GCA_913048125.1 of uncultured Opitutia bacterium. Taxonomy (GTDB): domain Bacteria; phylum Verrucomicrobiota; class Verrucomicrobiia; order Opitutales; family JABJCN01; genus JABJCN01. Next base: position 9,732 of record CAJWWL010000036.1, read on the forward strand.
TCAAATCGATGCCGATGTCGTTCTGAAATCTCCTCTGCACCATAGGCTTCTGCGACTAGACTGCCATTAAGGAGTTTGCAGGAATAGCTTCCTAGCCGCATAGAGGCTCCTTTTTGTTCCAGATTTTTTTGGTCTTCCATTATGTCTATGACCGGATGGGGGGTGGCTGGATCAAATTCTGTACTGTTGGCGCCTTCCAGTCCAACTACTGCCTCAGCGAACTCAATTATGGCCACCTGCATTCCGAGGCATAGTCCGAAGTAGGGGACTTGATTCTCTCTTGCATAGCGTGCCGCAAGGATTTTCCCGCGGATACCTCTATCACCAAAGCCTCCTGGAACCACTATGCCATCAACATGTCGAATTGCAGCGAGGTTAGTGTCCTTTTCAAGTTCTTCTGAATCGATTTTTACAAATTTAACTCCGCAGTCGTTTCCAATTCCACCGTGGGTTAGGGATTCAAATACAGAGAGATAGGAATCTCCCAAATCAATATATTTCCCGACAACTCCGATGGTGACCTGTTTGGCAGGATTCTTAAGCCGACGAATAATATCTACCCAATCATCCATGGGTGGCGGGATGTCCTCAAGGTGAAGCTTTTGCATCACTAGGCTATCCAGTTTTTCCTGATGAAGGCAAAGGGGCAGTTCATATATTGAGGTTTGTACGTCCTTTTCCTCAATGACCGAATCTAGTGGTACGTTGCAGAAAAGACTCAGTTTTTGCCGTATTTCCGTATTGAGCTCTCTTTCCGTGCGACAGATCAAAATATCGGGCTGAATGCCTATCTCACGTAGTTTTGCCACGCTTTGCTGGGTGGGCTTGGTCTTGAGTTCGCCAGCGGCGCAGAGGTAAGGAACCAGTGTTACGTGGATAAACAGAACGTTCTCTTTTCCAACCTCAAGTGCAAACTGTCGCATTGCTTCCAGAAAGGGAAGTCCTTCAATATCACCGATGGTACCTCCAATTTCAGTGATTACAAAGTCGAAGCCCTCACTATTGGAATGTATTCTTTGCTTAATCTCATTCGTCACGTGTGGTATGACTTGAACGGTTTTACCGAGATAATCACCTCGTCGTTCCTTTTGTATGACAGATTCGTAAATCTGTCCCGAAGTGAGATTGTTGAAGCGGTCAAGTGGCGGTGTGGTGAAGCGTTCGTAGTGACCTAGATCGAGATCCGTCTCAGCACCGTCATTAAGGACGTACACTTCCCCGTGCTGAAAGGGGCTCATTGTCCCTGGATCCACATTAAGGTAGGGATCAAATTTCTGTATTCGTGGCCTGTAGCCGCGTTTCTCTAGCAACGTACCAAGAGCTGCAGCTGTTAAACCCTTTCCGAGGGAGGAGACAACACCTCCTGTGATAAAAATATATTTCATCGAAAAAAGCTTATTCCGCTGCTCCTCACCGAAGATTGATTAATTTGCCCCATGACTCTCAGGAGAAATTCATAGGCTTAACTCATTGCAATATTAAAATGAAATCACACCCGCAATTCTCTAAACAACTACCAATGAAATAACCTTAGCAAAAGACATGGGTTTGGAGTTGCACTCTCCTAAAGTCTAGTTACACGTAGACTCCTTTTTAAATTTCAGATCATGTCCGAACTCACAGGTAATTGTCTTGTAGCCCAATCTGGCGGTCCCACCGCTGTGATAAACGCGAGTGTAGCCGGGGTTGTTTCCGAAGCGCTCAACCATGAATGCATAGAGGAGATCTATGGAGGCCTTAACGGCGTCCATGGCATCCTTAATGAGGAGTTGATCGATTTAGCTGAGGAGTCCCAGCAGAATATTCGTGGTCTACGTCATACTCCAGCCTCTGCCCTAGGTACTTGCAGATTCAAGTTACGTCGGGACGAGGACTTCGCACGAATTCTAGAGGTTTTTGAGAAGCACAATATTCGCTTCTTTTTCTACGTTGGTGGTAATGATTCTCAGGATACTGCTAACAAAATCTCCAAGCTTGCCCAATCACGCGGACACGAAATGCGAGCTATTGGCATACCCAAGACTATCGACAATGATTTAGTTGTTACCGACCACTGCCCTGGCTACGGAAGTGTAATCAAGTCCATCTGCACAACTGTTCGCGAAATGGCTCTCGACCACGAGGCTATGGGCCAGCATGATCTTGTATCAATTCTTGAGGTTATGGGTCGTAACGCCGGTTGGATTGCTGCAGGAGCCTCACTGGCCAAAGGTAACAAGGAAAACCCTGATCTTGCGCCCCACCTCATCTACCTTCCTGAAGTGCCCTTCACTACTGAAAAGTACCTTGAGGACGTTCGTCGGGTTCTGAGTCGTAACAAGCACTGTTTTGTTGTTGTTGGCGAAGGCCTCGTAGATCCTGATGGCAACTACGTTTCTACTTCCTCTGGAGCAACGGATGCCTTTGGGCACGCACAGCTTGGTGGTTGTGGAGATTTTCTTCAGCGTACAGTGGAAGAAAACCTTGGTATAAAAGCTCGTTCTGCCAAGTTGGGTATTAGTCAACGTGCTGCTGCGCATTGCTCCTCCCAAGCTGACAATGATGAGGCATACATGGCTGGCGAAGCTGCTGTCCGTGCAGCTATATCTGGGGAAACCGACAAGATGGTTACCCTCATCCGTGGGGACGAAGACCAATACTCCTGTGAGACTGGTCTTGCTCCGCTCGAAGATATCGCAAACGGCGTGAAGATGCTCCCTCAGGAATGGATAAACGAAGATGGAGTCAGCATGAACTACCAGTTTTTCAAATATGCTTCTCCGCTAATTAAGGGCGAGGTTGAAGTTCCTTACGAGCACGGTTTACCCCAGTACACTCGGCTTTCCAAAAATCGCGTTCAGAAGCAATTAGGCGATCACAAGTTTGAGTAGTTCTTAACGATTGGCCTTTTGGCCGATGTGTTTTGTATCGCGCTCTTTTGCTAGATCAACTTGCTTTTGTCGTTCCCGAAGGGCTCTACGCTTTTCGTCTGTAACCGACCCAGCGCAATGTTGGCAACTAACCCCTTTTTCGTAAGCTTTGTTACTACGAGCCTTATCGTCTAGTGCTCGCCCACATCCATGGCACATAGTATGCGACCCCTCTGCTAAGCCATGACTAACGGAAACCCTGTGGTCGAAAACAAAGCAGTCGCCCTTCCAGTTGCTGTTTGCCTCTGGGATTTCCTCCAGATATTTTAAAATCCCCCCACTTAGCTGGTATACCTGATCAAAGCCTTGCTCAAGCATGTGCGCCGAAAGTTTTTCGCAACGAATACCACCTGTGCAGAACATGGCTATCTTTCGTTTTTTCTTATTTGCAAGATTGCTGTCGATAAAATCTACCATCTCACCAAATGATTCCGTTTTTGGGTCTACTGCGTTTTCAAACGTTCCGATGGCAGTTTCGTAAGTGTTGCGTGTGTCAAGTAGCAGAACCTCCGGGTCAGATATTAGCTCATTCCACTCAGCTGGAGGTACATGAGTACCAGTCCTCAATGTTGCATCTGCGCCGGAAGCCCCCAGCGTAATAATCTCCTTCTTTAGGCGAACCTTAATTCGCCGGAAAGGTTCCTCATTCGCATGAGAGAATTTAAACACAAGGTCTTCAAGTCGATGATCTTTGACTAGGTAGTCGACTAAAGCATCAATTCCAGCATCACTCCCTGCAACGGTACCGTTGATACCCTCACTCGCGAGTAGAATTGTTCCGGAAAGTTCAAGGTTTCTACAGGTCTCCAGCAAGGGCTTCCTTATATCCTTGAAGTCTTCCAGGCGGACAAATTTGTAGAACGCTGCAACTTTGTAGCGCATATCAATAAGGGTCGTTTACTTTTCACCAATGACGAATGCAGCAATTTCCCGCCACTCTTCATCGATTCCACCAGTATTCCCAATAGCTGGTCTACCTGCGCGACTATACCAGTATGCTGCGTTTCCTAGGTCTCCCTCAATTCGGTGAAGTAGGGCGTGTATCCAAGATCCTGTTTGGGTATGGATTTCCTGAGCTATGTCATGGGCAGGATCCCATCGTTTTTTTTTGGTCAGCCAAAGAGCTTGCAGTTCGGGGCTCAGGTTAGAAGGCAGCTTTTCGTTGGCTTCAACGGCTACCTCAAATTCAGATAATGTAGTCATTCTCTATTCTGATTTAGCAAGCTTCCCCGCAACTATTTCTCTTACCTTTTCAAGGTCAGCAGCAAATTTACGGATGCCCTCTGCAGTTTTTTCTGTAGCCATTGGATCCTCATTCAGAGCCCAACGAAAACTCTTTTCATCCAAAGACATCCTTTCAATATCTTCACGTGAAGCTGAGTCCGGATCCATTTTTTGGACGACTTCTACATTCATTCCCTGTAGTTCGTCGAGCAGGGAAGGGCCAATGGTGAGTAGGTCGCAGCCTGCAAGTTCTAGGATTTCGCCAGTGTTGCGGAAGCTAGCTCCCATAACCTCCGTTTTGTATCCGAACTTCTTATAATACGAGTAGATTTCTTGGACACTTTGAACTCCCGGGTCCTCAACTGCACTATACTCTTTGCCGGTGTTGGCCTTATACCAATCTAGAATGCGACCCACAAATGGTGAGATCAATTGTACATCAGCCTCAGCACATGCAACAGCCTGAGCTAGGGAGAACAGTAGAGTCATGTTGGTACGGATGCTATTCTTTTCGAGAACTTCTGCAGCCTTGATGCCTTCCCAAGTACTTGCAATTTTGATCAGAACTCGTTCTCGCGAGATACCACTAGATTCATATATTTTGATGAGATCTTCGGCTTTGGCGATCGTGCCTGCGGTATCAAATGATAGGGATGCTGGTACTTCAGTTGAAACGCGCCCTGGAATGATCTTAAGGATCTCTAGTCCAAAGGCAACCAGTAGTAGATCGACGGCACGATCAACACATCCACCGCTGTCTTTAATGGATCTATCGAGCAAATGCTGGTATTCTGGCTTACCAGCAGCCTTATATATCAGCGATGGATTAGTTGTCGCATCTTGTGCTTTGTATTGGTCAATTATCGCGAAATCACCTGTGTCAGCGACGACCTTGGTGAAGGTTTTAAGTTGCTCGAGTGTTGTAGGCATCTGAGTGTTTTTGGTGTTATTCGTAAAAAAAGTCTAACTTTGTCTTGCTTCGGTGGTCAAAGATCTGCATTTTGCTGCGCTCATTTTTTCAAAACTAACTCCGAAGTTACTACCAACCCTTAATTTCTAAGGTTTTCTCTAACTTCCCGCCTGATAACAACACAAAATTTCATGAAGACTACGCTCCCCAAAGCTGACTCTATTGAGCGCAAATGGTGGCTTATTGACGCGAAAGACCTAGTCCTTGGCCGCATGAGTGTAAAGATTGCCAACCTACTACGAGGCCGTCACAAGGCTATTTACACGCCTCACATTGATACTGGTGACCATGTAGTGGTCATTAACGCCGAAAAGGTAAAGGTAACTGGCAACAAAGAAGATCAGAAAGACTACATGTTTTACACTGGGTATTTTGGCAATGAGAAGCGGGTAGGTCTCAGCACCTTTCGTGAGACACGCCCTGAATTCATTATTAAACACTCAGTTAAAGGGATGCTTCCCAAAAACAAGCTCGCTCGCGAGATGATCAAAAAGCTCAAAATCTATGCTGGCGAAGAGCATCCACACGAAGCCCAGAACCCACAAACCATCGAAATCTAAGTAAATTACCAATGAGTGCCAAAGCAAACACACAAGTTTTTGCCGCAACAGGTCGCCGCAAGGCATCCGTGGCTCGGGTCCGCCTTTCTGAAGGCAAGGGCAAGGTTGTTATCAACGGCAAAGCAGCCGATGACTACTGCTCGCTGGAATCATTTCTCGGTCAGGTTTATGCTCCTTTAAAGACAGCTGACAAGCAGGACCAGTTCGATTTATCCGTTAATGTATTCGGAGGCGGCACCATGGGCCAAGCTGGGGCCATCAGGCTTGGCATTGCTCGTGCGTTAGAAAAGTTCGACGAAGAACTTCGATCACCGCTCAAGAGCGCAGGCTTTCTTCGACGAGATAGTCGTGTGCGAGAGCGTAAGAAGTCCGGCCAACCCGGGGCGCGCAAACGGTTCCAATTTTCTAAGCGCTAAACGAGATCGGAACCCTGTTTTAGAAAAGCCCTCCTCTGGCCAAGCCGGTGTGGGGCTTTTTTCATTTTCCAAACTATGTTCGTTCATCACAGAGTCTTTTCAACTATTACATGTCTAGTAACCTTCAGGCTGGCGTCGTAGGCGCATCAGGCTACTCAGGTATCGAGTTGCTTCGATTACTGTCTGGCCACCCTCATATTGATGTATCAGTAGCCACCTCCCGAAAACTGGTGGGCCAACCTGTTGAACAGGCATATCCGGTCCTACGTGGCAGAATGGGGGGTCTTGTATTTTCGGACTCTGAGCCAACTTCTTTGGCTGCTACTAATGATGTAGACGTATTTTTTCTCGCACTTCCCCATGGTGTAGCCTCAGAGTACGCACGTCCCCTTTATGATGCGGGCAGGGTGGTAATTGACCTTAGTGCAGACTTCCGTTTGAGCTCTGCTGAGACTTATAAAGCTTACTATGGAGCGGAGCATCCTGATCTGGAACTGTTGGAGGCTGGTTCTTACGTAATTCCAGAAATACACGGTATGGACGGGCTTTCTGATCATCGTCTTTTTGCCTGTCCGGGATGTTACCCAACCAGCATACAGGTGCCCCTAACTCCTCTATTGAAAGGTAATCTAGTTTCAACTGATGGCATTGTTGTAAACAGCTTCAGCGGTGTAAGCGGTGCGGGAAAAAAGTTATCTGCGGACTACCTTTATTGCGAGCGCGATGGAAGCGCCGTAGCTTATGGGCTACCTCGTCACAGACATCTTTCCGAGATAGAAGAGCAGCTCTCCAAAGCCGCTGGGCAACAAGTGGTTCTACAGTTTTGTCCTCACCTAGCTCCCATGCAGCGCGGAATCATCTCAACCATCTCTGTTCCCGGTGCGGGCACACTGGAAGATATTTATGAATGCTGGGAGGCAGCCTATCATGGTAAGCCTTTTGTTAAATTGCTTCCATCGGGTACATTCCCCGATTCAAAGCACGTGGTCGGCAGCAACCGAGTTGATATTTCGGCTGTTCTGGATGACCGTACTGGCCGCTTTCTACTCACAAGCGCAGAGGATAACCTTCTCAAAGGTGCAAGCGGCCAAGCAATACAGATCGCCAATCTTCGGTTTGGGTTCCCTGAAACTGCCGGACTTCTGTAACCACTGGATTTTATCATGAATGAGTCTCTAGTTCTGACTGATGATATAGCCGCCGTCTCAAAGATACCTCAATTCAAGGCGAATGGGGTAGCTTGCGATGTTCGCGGAAAATCTGATGGTCGCCTGGATCTATGCGTTGTTCATTCCGAACGTCCCTGTGCTGGCGCTGGCGTTTTTACCCTCAATGACGTGCAAGCCGCCCCAGTAGTTTTAACTAGGCAATTATTGTCGACCGGGAATGCCATGCACGGCATCGTCTGCAACAGTGGCAATGCCAATGCCTGCACAGGCGATCAAGGCTTAAGAGACGCCGAGAAAATGTCCTTTGAGACCAGTTCTAAGGCAAAAGCTCCTCAAGGCAGTTTTCTAGTTTGCTCAACCGGTAGAATCGGTGAGCCCATGCCGATTGGTCGTATCGTTTCGGGTATCGATAATTGTGTTCATACCCTAAGTCATCTACCAGATGCAGCTGAACGCGCTTCTCAATCAATCCTTACATCGGATACCCGCCCGAAAGGCTGTCTAGTCAGTTGGGAATCTGAGGGCCACTCCCTATCTCTGGGTGGATTTGCAAAGGGTGCAGGTATGATAGAGCCAAATATGGCAACTATGTTGGCATTTCTTTTTACTGACGTTAAGATGAAGCAGGGACTGCTTCAGGAAGTCCTTTCAGCCTCCGTGAGAAAGTCCTTCAACCGCATTAGTATCGATGGTGACATGAGCACTAATGATACTGTGCTTCTATTGGCTAATGGGGCGTCAGAGCAGGAGATCTCAGAAAAGACACCGAAAGCCTTAGAGGATTTTCACGACGCTGTCGATAGAGCTTGTCTGGATCTTGCAGAAAAGATTGTTTCCGATGGAGAAAGAATCACCAAAGTCGTTCGGCTTGAGATAGAAGGCGCTCCCGATGATGCCTCTGCAGAGAAGGTTGCCCGCAGTGTTGGGAATTCTCTGCTTGTTAAGACTTCTTGGTACGGGAGCGATCCTAATTGGGGTCGACTGGTTCACGCTGCAGGTTACGCAAGGGTGGGGGTTCAGATGGATTCTATTGATTTGTTTTATGAAGATGCTCCTGCATTGCTAAAGGGCGTACCCCAAGTGGAGAATCGAGAGCGCTGGAAAGAAGTCGTCTCCGCAGAGCGTTTCACAATTCGGATTAACCTAAACCTTGGTATTGGTTGCTGCACGATGTTAAGCACAGACCTTACCGAGGGCTACGTAGATTTCAACAAGAGCGAGTGAAATGAGCGAAACTGAACTCAGCCAGATCAACCCCTCGACTAAAGCCAAAGTGCTTCTAGAGGCGCTACCTTATGTACAAAAGTTTCGGGATTCCTTATTTGTAGTCAAATACGGCGGTAGCTTTCTCGATGAGGACAATCTTGAAATGCAGCAACTGGTGGCCACAGACATAGTGTTCCTTGCCTCGGTGGGCATTCGTGTGGCGCTTGTTCACGGAGGAGGTAAGTCAATCACTCGGGCTCTTGCAGAAGGTGGTATTTCAACACGTTTTGTTAATGGCTTGCGTTACACTGATGAGGCTTCAATCGAGGTCGTAGAGCGAACGTTGAATACTGAGGTTAATGAGAAAATTTGCCAGACTATCGAGGCTGCAGGTGGAATACCTGCACCAACACCTGGTCAGCGTGTCTTCTCTTGCCAGAGACTCTCAACTGATGCATCTGGTAACCCTGTT
>CAJWWL010000037.1 GCA_913048125.1 uncultured Opitutia bacterium
GTTGAATTTTCTCGCTCACCTGTATCTGGTGCAGGAGTTTGTTGTGGTCTTGCAAGGTGGATCGGCTTGTTGGTAGTAGAATGTACTTAGACCATGAAAGCTTCCAACCTTACTGAACTGATCCGCTATCGCCGTACTGTGGCTCCTAAGAATTACACCGAAGAAAATCCGGACCATGATCTTGTCGCAGAGTGTATCGATTTGGCCCGTAATGCACCCAACCACCATCGTACCGAGCCCTGCCGTTTTTATCTGTTGGACGAAAAGCGTATACGTGAAGTGGGACGATTGTTTGGGGAGCAGGTTCGAGGCTCCGAACCTACACCGGAGTCGATTGCCCGTGGCGAGAAAAAGACCAAGGAATGGGGTGGGGCGCCGGGTCTGTTGGTGGTTACCCAGTACACCGACCGGGCCTGTACCTTGGTGCGCAACAAGCCAGAGGTGATCAAGGAAGATTATGCAACCTGTTGCTGCATCGTGCAGAATTTGCTGCTTTTGCTGGAGGAGCAGGGGATTGCAACCAAGTGGAGCACCGGTCCAGTCTGGGAGCATCCAGAATTTCGAGACGTGGTTGGGATCCCCAATTCGCCACCAGATGAGGAGGTGGTGGCATTGCTCTTCTACGGCATGTCCGGTTCACCCAAGGCGGTGCGTGAGTTATCCGGATTAGAAAAAACTCTCGTCAACTACCGTGCTGGGTGATGGTGAGCGCTCCTTACATCATTGTGGTCATGGGGGTCTCCGGTTGCGGAAAGACGACCGTGGGAAAGCTTCTCGCGGCGGGACTTGGCTGTGAGTTTGTGGAGGGAGATGAATACCATCCTCCCGAAAATATTGCCAAGATGGGTTCTGGCCAACCTCTTGATGATGAGGACCGCCGTGGTTGGATGGCTGCTCTAAACAATAAGCTTCGCGAAGTCATTCAGTCTGGGGACCGAGCAGTGCTGGCCTGTTCAGCGTTGAAAGTCATCTATCGGGATTGGTTGACTGAGGGTTTAGCCGACCTTGTTCATTTCGTATTTATCAGAGGAGACTTTGAAGCCATCAACCAAAGGATGGAGGAGAGGCAGGGGCATTACATGAAGGCCAACATGTTACGTAGTCAGTTCGACACTCTAGAGGAACCCCGAGACATCCCTACCTTTGATCTTTCTCTGGGCTCGGATCTGATTGCAAATCGAGTACTTGAGCTCTTTTCGGAAAAATAAATTAGCGCTTTGAGGTCAGTGTTTATGTGGCCTCAAGAGTTTTTTCGAAAAAAAATTAAAATATTTCTAAAGTTTTTCGGGCTGGGGTCCGACTTATTGGGTGTATCTATCTTCTAGCCAAATCTATCTATCTTCTTCGATTGACTTGAAGTAAAGGCCGTCCGAAAGGGCGGCCTTTTTTCTTTTTGGTATTTTAATGGTCGCTGACAGGGATAGGATTTACAGTCTCAGGATATTCTACATGGAATCCATATGGAATGGTGAGATCCTACAGAGCTATTAATGTTTTCCAACTGTACGTACTATCGGTTTTTGGGACCAACTTGAGCGCCAAAGACTATGAGGCGCGCATCTTGCCTCTTCTTGAAACCTATTGCTACGACTGCCATGGGGATGGGATTTCCAAGGGGGATGTCGACCTTGGTGCGTTTGAGGACGCCAAGACCCGCCTTTCCAAAGTAGCGGAATGGAAGCGGGTTTGGGCTGTTCTGGAAGACCAGCAGATGCCTCCGCAGAACAAGAAGCAGCCGTCACCCGCCGAGCGCGTACGAATCCGCGACTGGATCGAGAAGGCGGTGTTTCGCCATGATCCTGCAAATCCAGACCCAGGTCGAGTCACCATTCGCCGCCTAAATCGTGCTGAATATGGCAATACCATTCGGGACCTTTTTGGTCTCCCGGAAGATTTTCGGCCCGAGGAAAAGTTTCCTGTTGATGACTCTGGCTATGGTTTTGATAACATCGGTGATGTGCTGACCGTCCCTCCCATTCTGATGGAAAAGTATCTCGCTGCCGCCGATGAGACCCTCGGAAAAGCATTGGTTCTTGGGCCTCCTCCGAAGCGTAAGCAGACTTTTTCCGGAGAGTCTTTTGTTGGTTCAGGCCAGAATCGAGATGGAGCTCGATTGTTGACATCTAGCGGGCAGACCTACTTGGAGGCAGAAGTCTCAAAGTCTGGTGAATACTACATGCGGATTCGTGCTCATGGAGATCAGGCGGGTGGTGAAAAGGTTCGAGCTGGTTTCTTTATCGACGGAAAGAAGGTCGGGGAAGTTACAATCCCTGAAACCCGAAACTCACCGGGCAGCCACCAGATCAAGCTGAAGATTGGTAAGGGTAGTCGCCGTCTAGGTGTAGACTTCCCCAATGACTACTACAATCCACGCGATCCAAACCCTTCGAATCGCGATCGAAATCTCTACGTGCATAGTCTTGAACTTGAGGGTCCAATTGGCGAACCGTTGCCTAGTCCGCCTGAGTCTCACACCGACATCTTCTTTACAGATCCCAAGTCCGCTGATGGGGACGAGGAGGCTGCTTGGGAAATTCTCAATCTGTTTGCTTCTCGGGCATTCCGGCGTCCTGCACAGAAGGAAGAGGTCACAAGGCTTGTTCAACTCTACAAGCTTGGCAAAAAGGACAAGCTTGGCTTTGAAAAATCCGTAGCCCTTGCCATGAAGGCAGTGTTGGTCTCGCCATCGTTCCTCTTTCGTGGCGAAGTTCAGCCCAGTCCCGACAATCCTACTGCTATCCACCCAGTGGATGAGTACGCGCTGGCCTCAAGGCTATCCTATTTCCTTTGGAGCAGTATGCCTGACCGTGAACTGCTAAGCTTAGCATGGAAAGGGGAGTTGCGTAAGAACTTCGAGGTACAGGTACGTCGCATGCTGGCCGATCCTCGTGCAGATGCCTTGGCCCGCAACTTCGCCGGACAATGGCTAGAGTTGCGCAGTCTTGAGAAGGTCATGCCCGATAAGAAACGCTTTCCCAAATTCAATCCCCAGCTTGCTGATGACATGAGGCAGGAGACTGAACGCTTCTTTTTACACATACAAAAGTATAACCGTTCCGTCCTCGAATTTCTTGAGGCAGACTACTCATTTCTAAACGAAAGGTTAGCCCGCCATTATGACATCAGTGATGTGCGGGGAGGGGAGTTCCGTCAGGTCAGCCTGAAGGGAGGCCGTCGGGGTGGTGTTCTGACGCATGCAAGTGTCCTCACCTTGACTTCCAATCCTACCCGCACCTCCCCAGTTAAGCGTGGTAAATGGGTTCTTGAAAACCTACTTGGGCTTCCTCCACCTCCACCAGACCCGGATGCACCACCTCTTCCCGAAGACTCCAAGGCGCTTGAAGCGGCCTCGCTTCGGGACCTTCTCATCAAGCATCGTGAAGCATCCGCCTGCGCTGCCTGCCACGCCAACATGGATCCAATTGGACTTGCTCTTGAAAACTTCGATCCTGTCGGTGGGTGGCGCGAAAAAGACGGTAAACATGTCATCGATCCTTCCGGTGAATTGGCCAATGGTCGCTTTATCAATGGGCCTATGCAACTACGCGCTTTGTTGGCCAGAGATTACCGTAAAGAATATCTCATCTGCCTTACTGAAATGATGCTCACCTATGCTCTAGGTCGAGGGCTCGAGTACTATGACCGAAGCACGGTAGAGGCGATTGTATCAGCCCTAGAGAAGGACGATTATCGTTTCGAGACGCTCGTTCTGGGAATTGCTCAAAGTGATCCCTTTCAGTTGCGCCGTGGTGATGGAGATCGTGCCTCCGCATCATCCAGATAAACTCTTCCTGTGTCTCGGTTCCTTGCCATTCTAGCTACTTTGTTCGTCATTTGGGTGGTAGTCCTAGCCAACCTTGGGCTAGTAAATAATTATTTTCCTTTCATCCAGAGTACACCCTTCTTTGACAAGGCTGGGCACTTCTGCCTGATGGGCGGCTTGGCCTTCTTGGTCAATCTTACACTGCAAGGGCGTCGCTTTCGGCTGCTTGGCCTTTCGATTTATTTGGGCAGTATGATCGTTTTGATCTGTGTTGCCGCAGAGGAACTTTCCCAAGCGTTTATTTCCACAAGAAGTTTTGACCTTTCAGATCTTGCTGCTGATTCCCTCGGAATCTTCATCCTTGGTGCTTTGGGCGGGCGATTGGGTGCAAGTCGGCGTCACAACTCAAGCGACACCACAAAAAATTAGTTGTATATTAGGCGCGCAGGTAGCATTGTTAATGTGTCCTAAATATTTTTTATGGCTACAACAACCCCACATTCTTTTCGCAAGGCTCTCCATTTTGTTGCCTTCATCTCCGTTGCCCTAGGCTTTTTAAACAGCCTTCAGGCTCGTAAATTCACTCATATCCAAGGCTATGAGTTTGAGGCTGAATTTCTCCGCACGAACGGTGAGTTTGTTGAACTTCAGGACCCTCAGGGTCGGAAAAAGTGGTTTCCCATCAGTAATTTTATTCAGGACGATAAGGACTTTATCAAAGAGCAGGCGGGCAACCTCTCCAGTCTCAACGCAATGAATCTGCGAGATGTTGTTTTCCGGGCCAATAACATAGACCGTTTCATACAGACCGAGTTCCGTACTCATAACATCAAGCAAAACCCGCCTTCGACCGATGAGCAGTTCATTCGTCGTGTCTACCTTGACATTATCGGGCGTATTCCAAGCTACGACGAAGTAACTTCATTCCTTGACTCCGAAGACACTTCTAAACGTCGTAAAATCATCGATGAACTCTTAGCCCACCCTGGGTATATCAGCCACAACTACAACTACTGGGCCGATATTCTCCGCCTCCGCACGAATGAGCGCGAGGGTGATGGTGGTGCCTACATCGAGTGGGTTAAGCAGGCCATTCGTGAAAACCGACCCTACAACTTTTTTGTCCAGCAACTCCTCACCGCTAGTGGTTACCCTTGGGACAACCCTGCCGTCGGTTACTACATCCGCGATACGGGTACACCGCTGGACAACATGTCCAACACAATACAAGTATTCCTCGGAACACGTCTCGTCTGCGCTCAATGCCACGACCACCCTTTTGAGGACTGGACCCAGATGGAGTACTATCAGATGGCTGCATACACCTATGGTGTTGAGACCCGCCTCCGTCCTGAAAACCTTGAAGGTGCCCGCAAGCTCGTCCGCAAAGCTGCTGGCGGCAACCGCGAACGTGAGCGCTCCATGGGAAGAGCGATCCGAGATCTTTTCGAACCAATTACTTTCGGTGCCATGGAGACCAAGCGGCCTCTTAGACTTCCAGCCACCTACCAGTACGATGATGCTAAACCCCGTGCTACTATAGCTCCAGGACCTGTCTTCCGTCAGGAAGTTTCTTTTGGTAAGGACGAAACTCCACGCGAAGCTTATGTTCGCTGGATGACGTCTCCCGAAAACGATCTTTTCGTTAAGGTGATTGCGAACCGTATTTGGAAGAAGGTCATGGGACATGGCCTTTTTGAGCCAGTGGATGATCTCAAAAAGGACACTCAAGAGTCCCACCCAAAGCTTATGGGTTACCTGATGGAACTGATGCGCGAGGTAAATTTCGATCTCAAACAGTACGAAAGAATCCTCTACAATACCCCTACCTACCACCGTCAAGTTAGTACTGCAGACCATGTCAAGGGTGAGCCTTACTATTTCGCTGGCCCTCTTTTGCGTCGCATGACAGCCGAGCAACTTTGGGACTCATTGCTCTCCATGACGATCCAAGACAGTGATGAGCGGATTCTTCGTGACCGTGAAGAAATTCGTGTCGACCAACGCAAGCAGCAAGCTGACTACATGCTCGCTCTTACCCCGGAACAAATTATAGATCTCGCTAGTCAGATTGCTGACATCGAAACCAAGTACGCCGACCAACGGAACGAGCTACGTCGTCAAATGGCTGCAGCTTCCGCTGCTGGTGATAACAAGCGCATTGACCAACTTGAGAATCAGCGTCGCATACTAGAACGTAACGCTCGCAACGAAGCTCGTTCAGCACAGCGTCAAATCCAGAAAGGTCTATCTGAAGATGCTATGATGGCCATGGACATGGAAGGTAAGCAAACTGCTAACGCAAAGACCGAGGTTGAAATGGATCCTCGCTGGAAAGGTTTTCCCAAAAGTCTAGTGCGTGCTGCGGAGTTGCCATCACCAGCACCTAACGGCCACTTTTTACGTATGTTTGGCCAATCGGATCGAGACACTATTGAGAATGCCAGCGTACAACCTACTGTACCCCAAGCTCTTTCTCTTCTAAACGGTCCCATGTTCAAGGAGCTCATGAAGTCCAACTCTGTGCTAATGAAGCATCTCGCAACGAAAGATAGCGCAGAGGACAAATTAGATGTTATCTTCCTCACTCTTCTCAGCCGTATGCCTACACTTGGTGAAAAGAATCTCATGCTTCAGGAAATCAACCGCTACGATGAAGACAGTAACGGTTTAGGTAAGGGCTACAAAAATGTCATCGTAGCTCTCATGAACACGCGCCAGTATGCCTTTATAAGATAACAACTCCACCCACCCCTCGCCTAGTATTGCCATGAAAGAATTACTTCTAAAAGCCGACGACGTTTCCCGTCGCCAATTTGTTAACTGCGCCGCACAGACGTTGCTTGGTGTCACCGTCTGGGGCCATGCTACTGGTCTAAAGGGACAGGAAGCTGCACCAGCTGCTCCGACAGGGACTGGTCACTCTGCGAAAAGTTGTATCTACCTCTACATGAGTGGAGGAATGACCCACCTCGATACTTTTGACCCAAAGCCTGGCACACCTGAAGGTGGTCCTGTTCAAGGCATTCGCACCAAAGCTGACGATGTAATTCTTTCAGAATATTTTCCACGTCTTGCTTACCGTATGGATAAGGTAGCACTCGTTCGTTCCCTAAAGACCAATCAGGGAGCCCACGAACAAGGCAACTACTACATGCATACCAGTTATGCGCCTCGTAACACTATCAAGCATCCAGGACTCGGCCCTTGGATGACTATGCTCAGTGGTCGATATAACCGCACCCTTCCAGGAAGTGTGGTCATCGGTGGTGGTCGTAGTTCTGGTGCTGGATTCTTTCCTCCTCAGCACATGCCTCTTATCCTTGGTAATGCAAGCGAAGGTCTCAAGAATAGTACTCGTCCCAGCGATGTCTCCGAGAAGGAGTTTGACCGTCGCCTACGCCTTGCTGAAGCAGTCGATAAGCAGTTTGTCTCCGCGTATAACCAAAAAAAGGTAAAGGCCTATTCTGATATGTATCGTGATGCTGTTAAGCTCATGACCAGCGAGGACTTAAAGGCCTTCAATATCAACCATGAGCCTGCTGATATCCGGGAAACCTATGGTGACAATGGTTTCGGGCAAGGCGTGCTTCTGGCTCGTCGCCTCGTTGAGAACAATGTTCGCTTTGTTGAAGTCCAGCTCGGTGGCTGGGACACTCATACCAACAACTTTACCTCCGTCTCGGATCGCGCCGCTACCGTAGACCGCGCCCTTTCTGCACTTATAGGTGACCTTGAATCACGTGGTCTCTTGGATGAAACTCTCATCGTGCTCGCCACGGAGTTTGGTCGCACACCTCGCATCAACCAGAATGATGGTCGGGATCACTATCCCCGTGCTTTTAGTGGCCTCATTGCAGGTGGTGGCATTAAGGGTGGTCAAGCCTATGGTAAGACTGATGAATCTGGTTCACGTGTGATTGAGAATCCTGTTTTGGTTCCTGACTTTAACGCTACGATAGCAACTGCGCTTGGACTTCCTGTTGGGCACACCCTATACTCGCCTTCTGGACGACCCTTCAAAGTAGCCAACAACGGTGAACCAGTGATGGATATCTTGGCCTAGTTAGGCCAGTTTTAGCACATCGAATAATCTCCTAAGCCACTCCTCAAACCAACTTTCTGGAGGAATATTAACTATTCTTCAAACACCTTTGGCAGAGCGCCACTGCTGGATGTACTGCTGGTCTTCAGAAGAAAGTGTGTTTAGGGGAATATTATAGTTGCGACCCGAGATTGTAATTATGGCTACTGCGTTGTCTGCTGCATAAAGTTTACCTTCCACCTTCCGACCATCATTCCTGGTCCAGGTTCGGGGGCCGAAGTCTACATTTACCTTGGCCATATTGGGTTGAGAGCCAGGTTGGGCACCACCATTCGCCTTTGGCTTTGCAGGGTTTTTATCGGCGTGTTCAAAGATGGATCGGATTAGGTCTGTAAACTCCTTTGCTTCTCGGGCGGAAGGTTGTTGCCGGTTTTGTGGAGGCATCTCTCCCTCGCTTACAAGTGAAGCCGCAAGGTTCCATGTCTTACGGTCTCGGAGAACATCCGTTGAGTTGTTGGCTCCTCCCAAGGCAATACCGCCACGTGCGCTTCCGTTGGCATGACAATTACCGCAGTATTGTTGGACAAAAGCCTTGGCATCCCGGCCAAATGGTGGGGTTCCTGGCGGGGCAACGACTGGTTTCTTAGGTGCTGCTGCAGCGTTGTTCGGCTGACGTGTGATGACCAGTCGGTTTACATATTGTGCTGGGTTATCGTTAAATCGAGCCAACGCTTGTCCGTTACTGAAGGCGATGGTCATATTGTTGAACACCGTAGTCCGATTCGGGTCTGCACGAGTATTCGTCACCGGACATTGTGTGTTGACTGGAGTCGGGTCAACTTGGGCAGTAGCTCCTCCAGCCCCTACAACTGCTCCGATACCCCCTGGAGCAGGCTCATCCGGAATAGCAAGAAAACCTGCATTGATTTCCAGGCCTGGCTTGCTGGCTTTTGCTTGGTCCACTCCACCTTGCGTGACCTTGGTTTGTCCTGCATAGATTTTTTGGATGGCTGGCATGACTGCTAGCTGACGCAATCCAGTATCCGAAAGGCTTGTGCTGACCAAGTTAAGGTATTCTAGCTTTGGAAGCCTGCTGATGTGTGTGATAGCTGCATCACTGATCCGAGTGCGATCAAGATGTAGCCGACGAAGTTCTGGAAACTGAGCGAGAGTAGCTAGGCCAGCATCAGTAACTCGGGTCTTGGCTAGGTTTAACCACACCACCTGTGGTCCAACTTGAGCGATATGTTTAAGGGCGTCATCATTGATTTCTGAGGCCATGTCGTCGCAGTGTATAGCTAGGGCATTGGATCCCTTTGAAACAGGGAGTACATTCACTCCGAAGTCTTTGACGGCTTGGAGTGCGCCACCATCTGCAGCAGCAACTTTGGGTCCTCCAGTTGCACCTACACGGCTGTTGCGACGGGTTTCCGCAACGTCGATAACCTTCTTCATGGTTGGAACCATATTTGCGGGTGCATTGCTGAGCGGTTGATCAAAACGTGCGCCGGATTGAATCCACCATTCTATGAGTCGAATTTCATCTGGGGCGAGTTGTCGGTTTTCCTCGGTGGGAGGCATTCGGTCGTCATCTCCAGCTGGGAGGTGTATACGTTGCATCATCAGGCTGCCACGTGGGTTACCTGCAACGAGTGGGGGACCATTTTTTCCGCCTTCTCGGATACCTTCTGGGTTGTGTAGCCTTAGGTTTGCGCTCTTGCGCCCTTCACCGTGGCACTTGCCGCAGTTGTGCTCAAGAAGTGGGTCGATGACTTCCTCATAAATAGATCCCCAAGTTCGTGGACCTTTCTGGGCTGTAGCTCCCGGCGGTGGAGCTCCCGGTTCAGGTTCGTTTTCTGGTTCGGGTTCAGCAGTTAAGAGGTTTCCAGTGCCTGGAGGAAAGATAGCGTAGTAGCGCAGAGTACGAAGTAGCGGCTGTCTAGCATCGTCAGTATTTTCAACTTCTGAAAGCTTCTTGGTGTAATCTGCTCCGTTGGCCACCCACCATTTCAGGAGCCAGATTTCATCTTGCGTGAGCTGATTAGGTTCGCCTGAGGGGGGCATCTTTTCGTCGTCTGGATCATTGAGCGGCAGGGTAACTCGATAAATGAGCTCGCTGGCTTCTAGGTCGTGGGGCTCTATGAGGCCATCAGCAGCTTCAATGAATTCACGCGAGTGTAGTCTTAGTTTGCCCTTGGCCTTGTCTGGGCCATGGCAACTCATGCACTTTTCTTGCAATATAGGTAGGATTACCTTGTCGAAAACTGGACCGTCAGAAATGCGAATGGGTTGTCCCAACGTAATGGGTGAGCTGAACATCAGGACAAATCCAGCTAAGATGATTTGGCGTGTCAGTGTTTCCATATTGGCCGTAGTGCTCATGGAGTACAAATAGTGTCGTCCTTAACCTGCCAGCTCAATCTTCCAAAGTCAACGGCAACTGCGTTTTCAACTTGCGAGTGCCAAATGCGCATCTACTGTGCGTGCTTGTGCGACTAGTCTGCAACATCATCATTTTAATCCTCTCTATCCAGCCTTTATTGGCAGATGGCTATCGTCGTCTACACGGAGTGGATGGAGGTGAAGTCGTGGCAGAAGTTCTCGCAGTCAAGGAGGGGGTTGTCACCCTCCGTCGTCAGGATGGACAGGTTTTCAAGACTCCCATAGATCAATTTGCTGAAAAAGATCGCCAATATCTGTTAGGGCTCGATCCGAGATTCCGTCGAAGTTTGGATTCAGCCAAGGCACGATTTAATAGTTTTCATGGTAGTCATGCTCCCGCGCAAGCACAGCAAGTTGCCAACCTTGAGACAGATGAACTCTGGGAGTTCTACCTCAAGGCAATTCCTGTTTTGGAGAAGGCGGCTTCCGAGGGAAACGCTCCAGCTCAGTATAATCTCGGTGTTGCTCATTTCGAAGGACTAGGCGTTCGTCAGGACTATCGCAAAGCAGCTCGTTGGTTTCAGATAGCGGCAACAAAAGGGGACACACGTGCTCAGTTTCGTCTCGGCCAGATGTCTTTGCGTGGTCAAGGAGTCGAGAAGGATACTTCCGTTGCCCTGCAATGGTTTTCTAAGGCTGCTGAAGCGGGCCATCCGAGAGCTCAGTCTCACCTCGGTGCAATGTATGTCAGAGGTATAGGTGTGGAAAGCAACGAGGTGCTGGCCCGGCGGTGGTTAGAGTCCGCAGCAAAGTTGGGAGAGCCTGAATCACAGGTGGACCTAGCGATCATGTACATGCTTGGCATGGGCGGTCTCTCTAAAGATTCCAAGCTGGCTGCGCATTGGCTGCGTGAGGCCGCAGGGAAAGGGCATCCCTTCGCACAGTATGAGCTAGGTGTGGCTTATCGTGCAGGTGTCGGGGTGGAAAGAGACTTTAAGGAAGCCGCTCGGTGGATTCATAAATCAGCAACCCAACGCAATCCCGATGCACAGCTGGATCTTGGACTTATGTACCTGCTTGGACTTGGTGTGAGTCGAGATGAAGTCGAGGGCTGTGCTTGGTTTTCCTTAGCAGCAGCCAGTGGCCACCGTATGGGCATTGAGGCGCAACGTAATCTTGAAAATCGCTTTACTAAAGAACAGCAGGAACTGGCACGCCTGCGCACGCTTGAGCTAAGCCAGCTCTTGGCGGCCAACCACTAGTTTGATCGTGTCTGGTTCTTTTCTTCCAGTCGCTGATAGGGATGTTTTAGAAGCAATTTCACGCATTACCTATTGCAATCCTTTCCTTCCAGAACGTTACCAACTTGAAAGAGAAATTTTAGGATCAGGTTTTCAAGAACCCGATGCTGAAGCGCGAGGGCTGCGTGGTTTTAGCACAAACCTAGGTCGTCTTCATGAAGTGACTCAGGCGGTTGTCGAGCGCGCTCGGTTGGCCTTTTACCAAGCCCGTGGCAATGTAGACAAGACAGAGTTCGCCATTTATCAGGACGTAGTGCACTTCGCCTTGTTTTCCAGCAACAGGGAGCCATTCCTCGAATTCATTCGAAAAGCCTACACACTAGGTAATGCCAGTCGGGCCTGCTCTTTCTACAAGGATTTCGAGTCTGAATACAATCGTTACTTCCCTCTGCGACCTGAAATGCCTGAGCCGCAGTATGGTGCGCCTCATATCTTCGCCATGTTTTTTCAAATTCGGCGGGCATTTTATCATATTTTTGAGTTTATTATCGGGACCTCGCCAGCAGCCAATCGTCTTAGGGCTCGGATCTGGCAGTCTATTTTCACCCATGACATGGCGCGTTACCAGCGCTCCCTCTTCAACCGTATTGGGGATATCGTTACATTCATTACTGGGCCTTCCGGATCCGGTAAGGAGTTGGTAGCCCGTGCCATAGGGCTTTCTCGGTTTATTCCATTCGATGCTGACCGTCTCCAGTTCGAAGAAGATTTCCTCAATAGTTTTATTCCAGTAAATTTGTCTGCGCTCACTGAGACATTATTGGAGTCCGAGTTGTTCGGACACCGCAAAGGCTCTTTTACTGGTGCATTGCAAGACCGTAAGGGATACCTAGAAACTTGTGGACAGTATGGGACAATCCTTCTCGATGAGATTACGGAGACACGCCCCGACATACAGGTCAAGTTGTTGCGTGTACTCCAGACAAGACAGTTCCAGAGACTGGGAGATACTAGATCTTTACCATTCCAAGGTAAGTTCATGGCAGCCTCAAATTGTGATCTCGCGGAAGAGATGCGCGAAGGCCGGTTCCGTGAAGATTTTTACTACCGACTTTGTGCGGATAGAGTGGAGACCTTGGCTCTCAGAGAAATTCTTCATGAAGATCCCGAAGAGCTGCACCATCTTGTGCATTTTATTGCGGGAAGGATCGCAGGTTCTGATGAGGCTGATGGACTTACTGAAGAAGCCTGTAAATGGATTCGTGGAAATCTCGGACTTGGATACCCATGGCCTGGTAACTTCCGTGAGTTGGAGCAATGTGTTCGAAATGTCATGGTCCATTCTGAGTACATGCCAGAGAGTACTCAGGCAAACCTGCCTCGTGCCAAGCTCCTCACCTCTGCTCTAGGAGCAGGGACGTTAACCGCCGAAAAGTTTCTCAGCGAATATATAGCGAGCGTCTACGAGAAAACCCAAAACTACAACGAAACCGCCCGTCTCTTGGAACTGGACCGTCGAACGGTTAAGAAGTACGTTGATCTCGCCGATACCGAAGCTGAAGGGGAGTGAAGCAGTATGAAACTATTTACCGCAGCATGACTTTCCATGACCTTCAAGCCGCCAATAGTTATAGGGCCAAGCTGCTAGAAAGCCAGCCCCAAGGGCGGGTATCATCCATACGCTGACCCCAAGGCTTCCTCCGTTCCCCACGTAGTCAACTGCGTTCATAGCTAGTTCCATTGCCACCATGGAGACCAGACTCATTCCTAGAGCCGTGCGCAGTGCTTTACCAAACCCCATTTGTTTCAAGAGAATCACAGTCTCCAAAAGAATGCTTGTTAGAATACCGTTCATCATTGCAAGGCCCATCAGTAGATGTGTCGACATCTGGATTCCTTTCCAGTCTACGTAGGCTATTGTCCCGAAGTCCCCTGCTGCACAGCCTGCAAGGCACCACATAGTGTTACGAGCCGAGCGCGACCAGTTCGAAAGGTTTCTCCAATTCATGCCTCCTAGGCTATTCAGTTATAAGCCATGAGCCAGAAAAATTCCCTTGCCCTTGACTCGATTCTCCGCCGTGCCTTTCCTGCAGCCTCCAATTTCTCAAACAACACAACCCCCCACAATCAACATGCAAATTAAGAACCCTATTCTCCTGCTAGCGTTTTTTTCCGTTGCTTTTCTCCAGGCGGAGAAGAAGAGCGATTATGTTAGCCTATTTGACGGAAAGACCCTCAATAACTGGGATGGTGACCCAAAATTTTGGACCGTCCAAGATGGCGCCATTACTGGGATTACAACTAAAGAAACTCCTACTAAAGGCAATACCTTCATCATCTACACTGGTAAGGAGAATTTCACAAACTTTGAGTTGCTTGTAGATTTCAAGATCATGGCAGGGAACAGTGGTATTCAGTATCGTAGTTTCAAGAAACCCGGTAATCACGACGGTTGGCGCATTGGTGGCTATCAGGCTGACTTTGAGGCTGGGGACAGATACTCAGGAATTTGCTACGGCGAAGCTTTCCGTGGAATTTTGTCTCTTCGCGGTCAAAAAACTGTGCTCACAACTAAAAATGGTAAGCTACAGAAAAAGGCTGAGACTTTCGGTGACACCAAAGAAATTGGAAAAGCCATCAAAAAGAAAGAGTGGAATAGCTACCGTATTGTTGCTGATGGTTTCAACTTTACCCACTACATCAACAATGTGAAGACCACAGAAGTGATTGATAACGATGAAAAGAATCGTCGCTCTGACGGCCTTCTTGCTCTTCAACTTCATGCTGGACCACCTATGAATGTTCAGTTCAAGAATATCAAAGTGAAGCATTTAAAGAATTAAGGTTGGCCAATAACCCAACGTTAAGCTCCGCCATCATGTATTGGCGGAGCTTTTTTATTTGTGCGGAACGGTCATAAGTTCACCATTTCTAATCCTCCCGCCTGCATTTAAATAGACCTTTACATGAAAAATACCTGCTTCCTCCTATTGCCTCTGGTCCTTGCGGTTGAGTCCTTAGTCTTATCGGCTCAGACTGTGGATGTCGCCACGCCTCTGCCTGACCACATCTACGTTCCCTACAGGGAATTAGAGAGTGTTTTAGGCAAGGAAGATCAGGGGGTTTTCCTTCCTTACAAGGATTTTCAAAATCTTTGGAAGGCGGCGCGAGGTCAGCCTGCCAAGACTCCAGATAATGGACCCTCACATCTTCTCAGTGCCGCTCGGTTCAGTGGCGTGGTCGAAGAGAAACTCGCCCGAATGCAGCTTGAGCTAACAGTCGATATTCTGCAAAAGGGGTGGACTACCATTCCAGTCGGATTGGGACGGGTTGGAGTTTCTTCGGTTGATCTTGTTGATAGCGAGACTGCTGAAGAGAGATCAAATCCGTTACTTCGATTTCAAAATAACCGTTACGAAATTATCGCCAAAGGTCCAGGGCGACAGGTTGTGAATGTGGACTTTGTTCTGCAACTTGTGACTGAACCCGGTCGAAACTTGTTACAGTTCGACATACCAAGTGCGGCAATCAATACCCTTGAACTTACCATTCCCGAGGAAAACCTTAAGGTTGATGTCCAGCCCATGTTGGCAGCTTCTACCACTCAGGATGACCTTCCTTCAGGGGCTAAAGCCACAAAACTTCAGGCCTTTCTTGGGCAGTCCGGCAAAGTGGCTCTTAGCTGGGCTCCAAAAAGCCAAGCAGCTAATGATTTGGATCCTGTCCTCATTTCTTCTCAGAATCAACACCTTCAAGTTGGTGAGGCCGTCCTCCAGCATGAGGTGGAATTTAACTATGAAATTCGTCGCCGAGGAATAAAAATATTCAAGATCCATGTCCCCAATGACTACCGTGTTGTCTCCGTTGATGGGGAAAACTTGGAGAAGTGGGACATCCAGGCTCCTGATCAGGGTCAAGCTGCAGCTCCCATTCATAAGCTTCTCCGTGTCACTTTATTTTCTGAAGTTGAGGATAGCTACCGTCTACGCTTGCACATGGAAAAATTCCTGCAGGATGCTAACGCTACATTTCCGCTAACACCAATCTACACTGATGGTGCCCTGCGTTTGTCAGGGCACCTTGGCGTTTCTCATGCACCTCGGCGTTCCGTCGAGTTGTCTGGTCTGAATACAGAATTAGTCCGCGTCGAGTCCTCCCGTCTCCCAGAGCAATGGCGGAAGGTTAAGTCTATTTCAGCCTATCGGTTTACATCTCGTAATTATTCAGCTACCGTTCGTACCGGTCTGGTAGAGCCCCGCCTCAACCTTCAGCAGCTTTGGGTTCTCAAGGCGGATCAAGAGTCTTTGCATCTTCATGGTCGCCTCCTCTATGAGATCGAACGTGCAGGTGTTTTTTCCGTGGTCTTATCCCTTCCCTCCGGGTGGGAAGTTGATGATCTTGGCCCATCAAACATTGTCGACGACTTCGAAGTTCAGGGTGAGGATTCTGAGCGCAAGTTGGTGATCACACTTCGTAAGGAGACACTAGGCCAGCTACACCTTGATCTACGGCTCGTTCAGTCCCTCGCCGTCACATCAGAGCCCATCATTCTTGATCTGCCACTTCCCACAGCAGAAAACTTAAATCGCTTAAAAGGTCAGTTTCTACTCCACCTTTCAGAAGCGCTCCGCGCGGAGTCAAGTGAGCTTCGCCAGCTCAAGTCTATGCCTTTGCGCGATGCCATTCGCACTTACGGCAAAACACCTCCTATTCCTGGTCAAGGTTTCAGTTCTGCCATGGCTTACGAGTACAGCGCTGTGGATCCATCCTCTTCAGTTGGGGCCACTTTTCAGCTAGCCGTCAAGCCAGCGCAAGTTGCTGCTGAGTTTTTCCGCAATGTTGATATCCAGTCCGGTAATGTCAGCCATGAGGCAGTGATTCGCTACCAAGTCCGATATGCCCCCGTCGATACTTTCTACCTGAAATATCCTGCCACCTTATCTGATTCTAGTCTCCAAATTAACGGGCCTGACCTAAAGGAAAAGCCACGTATTGAAGCCCTTCCTGCCGATCAGGAGGAACCCTCATCAGATAGTGAACATACTGATGCCTGGATCTATCACAAGATTGTACTCCAATCCCCGCGAATGGGTGCATACGATCTCCGTGTCAATTGGCGCCAACCTTTTCAAGCACTTGCAGAGGGCGGGCAAAAAGTTCTTGTTGAGCCAGTACTCGCCGCCGGAAAGTTAGCAGGACAAAATGGAGCCATTTCTGTAGCTAAAGCACCCAATCTTGCGATTGGCGCTCCTATCTCTAACAATCTTCTGCCCGCTGACCCGTCTAGCCCACGTGACATCACTTACGAGGCTCACCGCCTCAACGCTGTGCTTGCATTTCGCTGTGATAAGCCTCCGTACACGCTTGATCTTCCAGTCGTACTACAAGAGGAGGCGGAAGTCTACACCACGATCGTTAACGCTGCCGTACACGAGCAGGCTTTAGCTCGTGATGGTGCTCTTAATGGCCGCTCTATATATCTGTTGTCTACCAATCGTGGGGATCGTCTAAAGGTTTCCTTTCCGCCTCGAGCACGGATTTACTCTTTCTTGTTAGACGGCAAAGAAATCCAAGTTGAGGCTGCAGACGATGCAGGAGCGAGAATCGTCCGCCTTCCGCCGTCTGCTGGTCAAGTTAGCAAGGTTGTCGTTGAGGTCACTTATGGGCTCGACGAAGCTTCACCTTCCAAGTTGTCAATTCCCCAGTTGCCAGATGTTGTTCCAGTTCAACGTACATGGTGGAGACTTTGGGTGCCGGAGGACCATCAGCTTCTTGGTTACGATCGGAACTTCGAACGAGCCCAATATGGAGATTCACTTGAGCAAGTCTTTAATCAGATTGGTTCTGGACATGAATTCTTCGCCTCCAGTTTCGACCAAAGAGGCTCTCTTTACCAATTTGAGAAACAGGGTGCAGCTAAGGTCTTGTCGCTGAGTCTTAAGAGGAAGGAGACCGTAGCCATTTTTGTCTGGATCCTTGTCATCGCTTTTGGCGTTGGGTTGATGCGCCTCGGCTATTTTGAGCGAATCATTGTGGCGTTGGGATTGGTTGCGCTTGTCGGCATCTGGTACCTCTTTCAGCCTCTAACCTCTAAAGCAGTCGCCGGGCATGCTGCTTTCCCCTCAGGACTAGTGGGATTGCTTTGGGTGGGTCAGCTTTTATTCTGGTCATTCCCTCGAAGGTTGAAATTGGGCCGAGAGAGTTTCTTGTCTGCAGAACATGAACGTCTCAGTGCTGCGCCTCCATCCTCAGCATCTGAATCTCAGGAAGCCAAATCGGAGGAAGAGTAATGATCCGAATACAACTCCTGTTTGCCGCTCTGCTACTATTTAAGTGGACGATTTTCTCTACTGTCCCACCTGTGCGTATCCATGTTCCGCTTAGTGACTTGGATGTGGTGCAGGCGAAGCATCCGAAGGCAGTTCTTTTGGGTGCGGAGGAATATCAACGTATCAAGTCGGCTGTAAAAAACAGTCCTAATCTAGCAAGCCCTCACGCCGCTGCCCTTCAGTTGGCCAACTACACAGCTAATTTTACTGAAAATCAACTTCGTCTAAGTGGTCAGCTAGAATTTGTCTCTCTTTCTGATGAAGCTATTGATCTAATTCTCCCTTTTCAGGGAATAGGCTTCGATCGCTTACATCTTGATGGCAATGCCGCGCCCCTTTGGCTCGGTGACAAAGGGCGCCTCAACATAAGGCTGCCTGGGCCCGGTGTTCATAAGATTGACGTGGTTGGTACTGTGCCACTTCGTGACACTCCAGGTGGTGGCACTCAGTTCAGCCTTGGCTTGCCTGGCGCTGTTGCCGGTAAGCTCGTTCTTAAATTGCCGGGACACCAGGAAATCAAAACGAATGCGCCTGTTCTTCGTTCTGAATTTGATCCAACTGCCGATTCCTCCACCATTGAACTAGCTATCGGAGGCCATGAAAATATTCAGGCGCTTTTGCTCGGCAATGGTCGCAGGGAGGATCAGCGGGCAATCCTTATTGGTAACTCAGCAGTTACAGTCTCTCTTGATGCCGCTGGACAGGTGCTTGACGCAGCCTACACCC
>CAJWWL010000038.1 GCA_913048125.1 uncultured Opitutia bacterium
GATGAGTTCTATGGTTTCTGCTCAGGACACTGGGGTAATTACTTCGATCCCTTACTTGAACGTAACAATGAGGTGGTGAAGGGCAAAGGCTTTTGTATCGATGACTTCACTAATGAAGCCATGAAGTTCATGGAGGCTAGCGTCAAAAAGGAAACTCCCTTCTTTGCTTACCTACCTTACAATACTCCACATTCGCCTATGCAGGTTCCCGATCGGTGGTGGAAAAAGTTTAAGAATAAGGAGCTTTCCATGCATCATCGTGACGGATCCAGCAAAGAAAAGCCTCTTCACTTGCTGTGCGCCTTGGCCATGTGTGAGAACATTGATTGGAATGTTGGTCGTATCCTCAAGAAACTAGATCAACTCGATGTAGCTGAAGATACGATCGTGGCCTACTTTTGTGACAACGGCCCGAATGGCGTGCGCTGGAACGGTGATATGCGTGGTCGTAAGGGCTCTACTGA
Organism: uncultured Opitutia bacterium; assembly: GCA_913048125.1. Classification (GTDB taxonomy): domain Bacteria; phylum Verrucomicrobiota; class Verrucomicrobiia; order Opitutales; family JABJCN01; genus JABJCN01. Next base: position 465 of record CAJWWL010000038.1, read on the forward strand.
TGAAGGCGGTGTGCGTTCACCCTTGCTCATTCGTTGGCCGAGTCAGATTCCAAAAGGATTAGAAATCGAGGAACTTTCTTCAGCTATCGACCTTCTTCCCACTTTTTCTGCATTGTGCGGTTTAAAGGTCGTTGGTTCGAAGCCATTGGATGGCCAAGATATTTCTCCGCTTCTTTTAGGCAAGTCGATGCCAGTTCTGAAGGATCGACTTGTTTTCTCAGGTTGGAAAGGGCGCACGAGTGTTCGTACTGAGCGCTATAGATTGGATCATAATGGGAATCTATACGATATGGTAGAAGACTTCGGTCAGCGGAAGAATATTGCCAATCAAAAGCCCAAAATTGCTGCGAAACTTCGTTCTTCCGTTAAGAAATGGTACGCTGAGATGCAGGCTGAATTGGGAAAGGATGAGCGTGCTTTCATTATCGGTCATCCGGATAGTGTTCTTACACAGGTTCCTGCCCGTGACGGCATCGCTTCTGGAAACATTCAGCGATCCAACAAGTTTCCCAACTGCTCTTTCTTTAGAAATTGGACAGATGTGAATGATGCAGTGACTTGGCAGGCCGAAATTGGAACTTCTGGAAAGTATGCTGTAGAAATGTGGTACGCCTGCGAAAAGGATGCTGTAGGTACTGAGGTTGAACTGAGCTTTAACGACCGTTCAGTTCGTGCTACGATAACGGAGGCCAATCCTGCTCGGTTAAAAGGTGCTGAAAACGATCGTTTTGAACGTGTAGAATCTTATGTTAAGGACTTTAAGCCTATCAGTTTGGGGGTTCTCAATCTAAAAAAGGGAGTAGGTGAGCTGAAACTCCGTGCAACTAAAATTCCTGGCAAAGAAGCACTTGAGTTTCGTTTGCTGATGTTCCGACGGATCTAGCCAAAGTGGAGCATTTGGTGGAAACTCTAAGAATCATTGACAAGGAAAGTACCTTTAGCTGGCGAATTCATATTCCTTTTCATCTGAGTGATTACGCGAGTCTAGAACTGATCCATGATACCAGCGGATCCGTTGTTTTTTACCCCTAAGCTCAATACTACCTAGGCGCGTGGTTCTATTCGTAGACCCGCGCCTTTGTTTTGTTGTTTTACCCTTCAATCAGAGTTTGATACTAACTTAGCACATCGTGAACAACCTTGCCATGAACATCAGTCAGCCGGTAATAACGACCTTGATGCTTGAAGGTGAGGCGCTCGTGGTCGATACCAAGTTGGTGTAGGATGGTGGCCTGAAGGTCGTGTACATGGACAGGGTTTTCAACTACGTTTACACTGTAGTCGTCAGTTCGCCCATAGGTGAAGCCGCGTTTCACACCTCCGCCAGCAAGCCAGTAAGTAAAGCAGTTGGGATGATGGTCTCTACCATAATTCTGACGAGTTAGTTTACCCTGACAGTAGACTGTACGACCGAATTCGCCTCCCCATACAACGAGTGTGTCTTCAAGCATACCCCTTTGTTTGAGATCCGCAATGAGGGCTGCGGTAGGTTGGTCCGTGTCTTTGGATTGGCGTTTCACATTGTTAGGCGCTCCTCCGTGGGCGTCCCAACCTCTGTGGAAAAGTTGAATAAATCGCACTCCGCGTTCAGCAAGTCTTCGAGCAAGCAGGCAGTTGTAGGCATACTTACCAACCTTGTTTACCTCAGGACCGTAGCTTTCAAGGATGTGTTTGGGTTCTTTACTGAAGTCAATGAGCTCAGGGACACTCATCTGCATGCGGAAGGCCAGTTCGTACTGCGCGATACGAGTAGCGATCTCTGAGTCGCCCTGTTCGTTAAATTGTTGCTGGTTGAGCTTGCCGAGTGAGTCCAGCATTCTTCGTCTCTGAATTCGGGTCACGCCTGCAGGATTATAAAGATCAAGAATCGGATCACCTTGCCCACGGAATTTGACTCCTTGGAAGCGACCGGGTAGAAAGCCAGAACCCCAGAGTCTGTCATAGAGAGGTTGTCCAGTTTTCCCTGTGCCGTTTGAAGTAAGTGCAACGAAGGCGGGCAGGTCCTTATTCATACTTCCAAGGCCATAGCTCACCCACGCACCCATACTGGGACGACCGGGAATTATTGCCCCTGTCTGAAAACAGGTTGCTGCTGGGTCGTGATTGATGGCTTCCCCATGCATAGATTTGATAACACAGATGTCATCTGCGACATTTCCAAGATGGGGGAGGGTTTCACCGAGTTCTATGCCACTTTCGCCGTATCGTGAGAATTTAATGTTGGACGGAGCGACTGGAAAGCTGGTTTGCCCCGAGGTCATAGTAGTCTTGCGCTCGTCAGGGTAGACCGATTTCGGGACTTCCTGACCAAATCGTTCATGGAGGTTTGGTTTGTGATCGAAGAGATCCAGCTGGGATGGTCCACCAGACTGAAAGAGATAGATGACTCTTTTGACCTTGGGGTTGCTGTGTGGCAGATGGGGTAGTCCACCAGCAGAGTTGCGATTAGATTCCTGACCGTTTATAAGGGTGCCAAGTGCAATAGAGCCTAGACCGAGGGTAGAGTTTTGGAGCAGTGTACGGCGGTTCATTTCGGAAAAGTTAGTTAGAACGGATCACTAATTCAGCGTGATGGCTTCATCTAGGTTTAGGAGAGTGTTTGCGACGAGTGCATATGCGGCAAGCTCAGTCGCAGGCAGAGCTGGGTTTGCAGGTTTATCTCCAGTCTTTAGGAATTTAACAGCTTCGGCAGGGTTCCGTTGGAACTCTTTTAGGTAGAAATTGAAGTCATCCTGCAAGGTTCTGAGTTCTCTTGAGGTGGGTGCGCGACAGAGAACTGTCCGAAAGGCATGTGAGATGCGGTTTTTCGGGTCAGGTTTCTCAGTCATGATGCGTTCGCCGAGAAAGCGAGCAGCCTCCACAAAGATCTTATTATTCATGAGTGTAAGTGCTTGAAGAGGAGTAGAAGTCTGATCCTTCCGCACAGAGCAGATTTCACGGTCCGAAGAATTGAATGTCATCATTGTGGGAGGGGGAATTGTGCGTCGCCAATATGTGTAAAGGCTCCGGCGATAGAGTTTTTCGCCTTTATCCTGTGTATAGCCGTTGTTTGAGATGGACCTCCAGATGCGCGGGGGCATGTAGGGTTTGACCGAGGGACCGCCAATCTTTCTTACCAGTAGACCGCTAGCAGCCAAAGCTGTATCTCGGATCGCATAAGGGTGCATACGCCTTCGTTGCTGAATTCCGTCAGAAGTAGTTGCTTGCCGGTATGTAGAGCTCGTTACAATGAGCTTCTGCAGGGCTTTCATATCCCATCCGATTCGGATGAACTCAGTTGCGAGCCAATCCAGTAATTCAGGGTTCGTAGGAGCTTCACCTTGAATTCCGAAATTTTCACTCGTTTTGACAAGGCCGGTACCGAAGAATCGTTGCCAGTAGCGGTTTACAGTGACGCGTGCGGTAAGTGGATGGTTCGTATCCGTTAGCCACTGGGCAAGGCCGATTCGGTTACGGGGCCATTCTTTGTTCCAACCACCTAGGAATTCGGGGATTGCGGGTTCGAGAACTTCAGATTTGTCGGGGTTGTCATAGAGTCCACGGTCGAGCCTGTAGGTGGGCCTCGGTTCGCCTTCTCGTTCGTGCAAAACCATGACCGTTTCTTTGGAGCCGGGTTGAGGACGAGGGACGCTGGTTTGGACGACTTTGACCCGCGTCTTTTCAGGTATTGTAAACTTTTGTTCTTCTTCGCTGAGTTCAGGCCATGACTTGGGTACGGGGATAAAAGGTGGGCTATTCCCGTTGTTGGGTCCCAAACCAGCCTCGTCGATGTTATTGAAGAAGGCGAAGAGGGAATAAAAATCTTTTTGTGAAATAGGGTCATACTTATGGTCGTGGCAACGGGCACAGTTAAATGTGAGTCCTAGAAATACGGTTCCTAGAGTTTCGACGCGGTCTGCAACGTATTCAACAATCCACTCATCAGGTATGGAACCGCCTTCCGAGTTGATTCGGTGGTTTCGGTTGAAGCCAGTTGCGACTTGCGTATAGAAGTCCCTGTCGGGGAGGATATCGCCAGCCATCTGTTCAAGAATGAACCTGTCGAAGGGCATGTTATTTGAAATAGCACGGAGAACCCAGTCCCTCCACACATGCATGTAGCGATATCGATCGTTCTGATATCCGTCGGTGTCAGCGTATCGAGATGCATCGAGCCAGAAGCGAGTAGCATGTTCTGCGTGAGCCGCAGATTCAAGGAGACGATCAATGACCTTTTCGTAGGCACCTGGAGATGAGTCCTTTAAGAATGAATCCTGTTCCAGAGGGGTAGGGGGGAGACCAGTTAGATCGTACGTTACGCGGCGAAGTAGAGTGGCCTTGTCTGCCTCCTTTGCCGGTAGTTTATTCTGAGATTGGAGTTGCTGGTATGTAAATAGGTCAATTGGGTTTCGGATATTCCAGTCAAAGGCAACCTCAGGTAGTTTTGGGCGCTGTGGTGGAATGAAGGCCCAGTGGCGGTCATCTTCAGGCCAGGGTAAGCCTGCCTCTATCCATTGCTGGAGAGTATCTTTTTCTTGAGCCGATAGGATTAGGCCAGAGTCAGGTGGAGGCATCTGCTCGTCTAAGTCTTCGCTAAGAACTCGATGGAGTAACTCCTCTGAACCGACTTTCAGAATAGAGGTGCGCTGGTCTAGGCGGAGTTTGGCTTTACGTGTATTCGCATCAGGTCCGTGGCATTTGTAGCACTTGTCTGAAAGTATGGGTCTTATGTCACTGATGTAATCCGGCTTTGCCGCAGACATCAGCCCAGCCCAGAAGCTCAGAAAGAAGCTATAATATGACAAACGAAGCATGTCATAGACTAATGTTGCGAGCCTCTATTTCCTGACACTATTTCTCAATTGAAATACGTAGGAATTGCTTGCCGTCAGATGCATCGACATCGGTGTTTGCTGTTGCCGTCACACGTTCGTAAGCGCTAGAAGCTGAATCCTTGTCATCAGGGAGATTTGTTTGATCGGCAGCAGCAGTAAGGGTTGCATTGGCCTCAGACCAATCCTGAAGAGTAGTTGCCAGTTCTACTTTGTAGGTTACAGAGGCGTCAGTGGATGACTTGAGACGTACAAAGGTAATAGAAAGACTTCCGCCGGAAATGTCTGGGGTCACCATAAATGCACCGCTAGTTGAGGGATCAAGGCCAAGGGCGTATTCGGCAAGATTAGTTAACCCATCACCGTCTGGGTCTGCATCTAAAGCCTGTTGCTCTGGAGTGAGTCCCGCAAGACCACTACCGGCAAGCCAAGTCGAGTAATTATCTGCGGGAGAGCCTTCCTCCACGATGACCTTACGAATGACTTGAACTGCTTGGTTTCCTGCACGGTCAGCCACATCATAGGTAAGTGTGTATTCGCCCACTTTGGACGTGTCGACCGATCCACCTTCTTCAATAAAGGGAGTTATATTACCATCTACATCATCGTTAGCTGTAGCACCAAGTTCGTCGTAACTGTCTCCAACCTTTAATGTGATAGTTGCTTCGCCAACTAGTGTGATAACTGGTGGGGTTTCATCACCGACTACAATCACTTTACGGGTGACTGAGGATGAGTTCCCTGAGATATCCGTTGCTGTGTAGGTCAACATGTATTCACCTGGAGTCTTACCATCAAAGGGTCTTTCAGCAGAAATGGCCCATAAGCCAGATTGGTTAGGTTCGGTTGGGTTGATGATTGAGAGAGCCTCAGGACCGGCACCAGCAGGTGTGCGGAAGTGTACGTCAAACTGGGGCGTTCCTGTGGTGACTCCATGGGCGATGGCGATCTTGTACGTGCCTTCCAATAGCTCGACAACCTTGTCTCCGGCTTCAGTACCTACATTAAGCCGCTCATTACCATTATCGCCTGCTGTTTCGAAGATACCATCACGATCAAGATCTAGCCAGAAAACCGCAAATGTGGCCGCTGCCTTAATTCCAAATTCATATTGGCCTTCAACCTTGGCAGTGAATTCTCCAGTCAATACGCTCATGTATCGGTTCCAGAGGTTTATGCCAATGTCGCTGTTCACAAAATCACCATTACCATTGTAGTCAACGCCACGACCACCAGGTCCTCTTGTAAAGGTATTTGAACCATCCGGTTTCATGGATAGGAGACCACCGTTGTTGTTGAAATCGAAGAAGGGCGCTTGTGGTTCGAGTTGCCACCCCTCTTGTCGCAGCTGGTTGGATTTAGGAGTGCGTGAGTCCGTAATGATTGGGGCTGCACTATGATTATCAGTAGCAGTGACTCCAGGGTCAGTGAAACCATCTTCGGTCGTAATCGTTATGGTCTCTTCGCCATTAAGTGTGATGACCGGCGAAGTGGTGTCGATGACGTTGACTGTACGAGTTACAGATTGCGCTTCATTGCCATCTGCATCAGCAAAGGCATAGATCAGAGTCTGAGCGCCAAGTAGTGTCTTATCGATGGTTCCTTCCGAGAGTACTTTGGCATTGAGCACCTCACCTCCAATTCCAGCAGTTGCAGTTGCTCCCGGATCTGTGTATTCTGTACCGACTTCGATCGTATCCTGAGCAGAGCCGTTAAGGACTAGTATGGGTTGAGATGCATCATCAACGACTCGAATAGTCCGAGTTGCAGTGGTGGTGTTGCCAGCCTCGTCAGAAGCGGTGTATGTTACAGTGTAGTCCCCAGCCGTAGTCGTGTCTACTCCACCAAGAGGATCAGTGTATGTAGTTTCCGCTATGGCGTATTTTGTGGCAAGTCCATGGCCGATGGCATTGACTTCCTCATTCGTTAAAGGTCCGTGAATAATGACTTCAGCGATGTGTCCTTGCCAACCTCGTCCGAGAGCATCGTCCCAGTTGCCTACGACGATATTGCTGAAATCAAGCACTTTTCCATTACGAGAATGGGCAATGAACCCTGTGTCGATAGCAGGCAAATCGGTGTTATTGTTACCAGCTAAGTTGTTGCCATTGACGCGTAACTGACCGCCAGGGTTGCCATCGGCAGCTCGGAAGTTGTTCCAATTTCCTTGGTTATGCCATTTGCCGTTGGTTGCACGGATCGCACGGTTGTCGCGATCTCTTGCGACAAGGTATCTCCACCCACTGGTATCAGTATCATTCCGTGAAGCCACAACAAAGATATGTTGGCCAAGTATGTCCAGTGCGCCGGGAATGTCACCCTTGAGCTCTTTGTTGTTAAAGAGAACAGCTGGTTTGTTGTTTAGTGAAGGTGCAGCGGCGGTGTAGGTGGGCCGTTTGTTTCTTGGGGCAGATACATCAACCTTATTGCCACCAGCTGAAACGTCTGGCCAAGTAGGGACGAGGTCACCATCGTTGAGATCTTCCAGCGCATCACCTCTGACATGGAAGCGTGCTGCAGGTAGGAGGTCGGGTGTCACTCGACTACTTTTGGCGGTGAGTGTGCCTTGGTAGCTATCGGTAGCGCTGAAGCCAGGCTCGGTGTAGGAGGTGCCTTTTTCTATAACAATGAGGTCTGAGCCTTGTAGGGTGATGACTGGTGCGATGGTGTCTATAACATGGATGATACGCTTAAGCTCGGAGGCTGCATTGCCCTCGGAATCGATGTAGTTATAGGTGGTGACAAAAGTACCGGTAGTGAGACCATCAGGTAGTCCATCGGTTTCGATAAGACGGGATGGTAATTCAGTGCCGTCACCCAGAGAAAGTGTTGCTCCTTCGTCATTATACTGAGTACCCGCCTCGTGAGTGATTTCCTCTAGACCATTGAGGGTGATGATAGGGGAGGCGGGGTTGGGAACCACTTCGACGACTCGAGTCGCAATCGCAAGGTTACCCGTACTATCTATAGCTGAGTATCTTATAGTGTATTGACCGAGGTTAGAGGAATCAACGGAATTGCCGCCCACCATGACACCAGCTACTTCAGTCGCAGAGAGACCTCGGTTCCAAATGGCAACTTCATCAATGATGGACTTTGAATGCTTTTGTATGGGACCAGTATCACGTGCACCAATGATTAGTTTGTTGTCAGGAGCTGGTTCAATAGGTCCGGTAGTATTGACACGACCTCTGTGTATACCGTTTACGTAGATATTTTTTTCGCTACCGTCGTAGGTAGTGGCGATATGGCGCCAAGTGTTGTCTTCTAGGTTTAGACCATTATTAGGCGTGTAGTTGTGGTTGCCATTGGTGATTAGAGTCGTCCAGCTAAGGCGTGGGGTTGCGTTGTTGTAGCGAACCTGCCATCCTTTACCTGTCTCACCTCGTTTTGAGATAAATGATTCCCAATTCGCTTCACGCTTTGCGTCCTTGACCCAGAAGGCTACCGTAATGTGCGCTGAATCAAAGACGTTGCCAGCAGGGGATGTGTCGTTGATAGCGATGTAGTGGTTGCCCTGCGAAAGATCAATGGATTTGCCCCCGCCGAGAAGTGGAGGAATGTCGTCTGAGAATGTACCTCCGACAAGCACTGCTGAGTGACCAAAAGGAGAAAGATCACGGACGGTGCCATCATCAAAAGTCCAACGACCAATGAGTCCATCTGGATAGTTCCCAGAACTGGTTACTATTGGATTTTCTCCCGAGTTGTCAGTGGCAGTCGCACCTGGTTCGGAATAAGGCTGATTCAGGAGTACTGTGGTTTTGTTACCATCGGAGGGAGAGGTTAGAGAAAGGCTATTTGCATAGAGACTGTTAGCGTTTCCACCTTCAGTTTCTGTGTTGTAGAGACCGAATCCAGCTATGGCAGTACCAAGGTCAAATTCACGGTTGAGCAATGGTGACTCAATGCCTTTACCGGCTGTTGTTCGGGTAACGGTGATGGCTACCTTGGTTCCGGCGAGTTGCTTGACAGTAATACTGAAGATGGAGTCTGGTTCATATGCGAGTCCAAGAGAGGTGGTTTGGCCACCGTTTGCGAGTTCAGCATAGGAGTAATCCTCCGCATCTAGAACTGAGTTTTTGCCTACATTAAAATTCCAAAGGGATTGACCATCAGCATTATCTAGGTCGAGTCCCTTATCACTGTTTCGGGAATTAACAGCAACTCGTACATTAAAAATCTGACCTGTTGTAAGCGGAGCTACAAAGCTTCGGTCTGCATTCGAGTAGCCAGACAATACGAAGGATTTTCCGTCCGTATTGATATCCCCAGACCCACTAGCGGAGTCGGCAATGAAAAATCCAGTGGAGTCTTCATCATCATCGCCATCTTCGTTTTCAGAGATATCAAGTAGAGTATTTCCGTTAACTACTGCGATAACCTTGGAGCCGATCTTTATTTCATTAACCATTTTGACCAGTTCGGAATCTGGGTTGCCATCCTCGTCCTCTTCTAAGGTGTAAGTTACTTCGCTGTCGCCAGACTGGATGACCACTGATCCTCCTTCGACCTTAAGAAGGGTTCCCTGAACCTCTTCTTGGTCTTCTTCTTCCTCGTCTTCATAGATGTCAATCAACGTTTCTCCGGAAACAACCGCGATGACCTCAGACCCGATCTCCAGTTCCCCTATAATCTCCATCAGTTCGGAGTCTGGGTTGCCGTTCTGATCTACTTTTAGGAGGTAAGTGATTTCGGAACCACCGGATTGAATGGTTACGGAGCTTCCTCCGTCCCTAAGAAGAATTCCAGGAATCTCCTCTGTAGCTTCCTCCTCATTGTCATATATGTCCAAAAGAGTACCTTCAATAGCAACAGCGATGACCTGTGAACCAATTTCCAGTTCACCGACCGTTTCAACCAGTTGGGGATCAGGATTACCGTTTTGGCCAAGTTTCAAAGTGAAAGTAACTTCATTGTTGCCAGACTGAATGACCACCGAACCGTCTACGACCCTAAGCAGGGTTCCTGAGACCTCCTCTGGCGTCTGTAGGGTCAGTTTCCAAGCGCCGAAGCCATTGCCACCACCGTCGGAACCATCATTCCATGCATCTGAGTAAGTGGATTGACTAGCATCATCCTGATCCAGCATGACAGGAGGTTCTACACCCACTAGTGAGATCACGGGAGCGGTGGTATCAACTATGGTTATGGTTCTCGTGACGGTTTTGGCTGCTCGACCTTCGGTGTCTACGTAGTCGTATTGGACTTTGTTTACACCGGTCTCGTTTATGAGGAAGTCCTGTGTAGTGGTAGGTTCTGCATCAGTAATAGCAACGCCCTGAGAATCAGTTATAGTGACTCCTTGCTCGACATACGGAGTACCAATTTCGAGTGTGATTTCTTCATCGCCAAGAAGTGTGATGACGGGTTTGGCGGGGTCATCGGCTACAACAACCGTGCGAGTCGCAGTTGCAGTGTTTCCTGCAGGGTCGGTCGCGGTGTAAGTGATTGTATGTGTGCCAGGTTTTGTGATATCAATGCCATTAGCTCCTTCGGCAAGAGCTGCAACCTCACTAGGCTGTAGTGCACGGTTATAAATCGCTATGTCATCAAGCTTGCCATTGTACCAAGCGCTTTCGGGCATGCCATATCCACCGTTATCTCGGGCACCAATGACAAGAAGCCTGTTGGTGGGTTTGATGGAACCAACGCTGCTGGATTGCACATTGATTTCGCCGTCTATGTAAAGTGTGCGAACGCGCCCATCCCAACTTGCGGCAACGTGGTGCCATTCCCCGTCATCGAGTATATCACCAGTTGCGGTATGATCATTTCCTGCTATGCACCATCTGGATTCGATATTCTTCGTTGTGCCATTACGGCGAATTGCCCAACCACGGTCATTATTGCCTTCCTTTGATATCATGGTGGCGTTGTTACCTGTGAGACCTTTGACCCAAAGAGATACGGTAATGTTTTTTAGATTAAACACGTCCTGATCACCGCCTGTATCCACGACCACAGCATGGTCTCCGTCCGCGAAGTTAATGGAGTTACCGCCACGTGCGGCAAGAGCGGCAGGGAGATCAGTGTTATCATAAACTGGGTTGCCATGGTGCCTGCCGTGGTAGCGGTTTCCAGAAGAGTCAGAAGGCGTCCCATCGTCGAATGTCCATTGCCCAACCAGACCTGCTGAGGGGAAGCTAAGGGAAGACTCAACTTTTATGGTTGCGCCAGAGTTGTCGGTTGCTGTTGCACCAAGGTCATCGTACATAATGCCGATTTGGTGGTTGATGCTCGATTCACCCGCTAGTGTGATGACTGGCGGCTCTGTATCAGCAACTACTGTGACCTTACGAGTGATACTAGTGGCGGCGTTGCCGGCTTCATCCACGGCACTGTAGGTTATATCGTACTCTCCAGGAACCAACGTATCAATTGGTGATGAGGGTAAAGCCCACCATAGATTATCCTGAGAGGGGTCGCTTGGGTTGATGGTCGTGAATTTGGCTGGTCCACCTCCTTCTGGTCCTCTAAAGGATGCTTCTATGGCTTCCCAATTAACATTTTCCGTATGTGCAACGGCGAATTTATAGAAGCCAGGTTGTAGAACGACGTAAGAAAATCCTGGTGCAAACGATCCGTTCATATGTTCGCCACCTCGGTCACCCACCGTTTCGAAATTTCCATCTTGATCGAGATCGAGCCAGAATGCACCACGGTCGTCTTCAGCAGTGATCCCAAAAGCATATTCGCCGCTCACCTTGGCTTGAAACAGCCCAGTGAAAATGGTTGAGAATTCATTGATTTCGGTGATGCCTGCACCGAGTGTCTGAAATTGAGCTCCACCAAAAATCGAGAGGCCTTTGCCTGTAGGACCTTCTCGGAGAAGAGCGGATCCATCAGGTGTCCACGTTTGAATACCGGTGTCAGAAGCTAAGTCCAGTTCTTCGTCGGTAGCTCGCTTGTTGTACGCCATGACATTGATGGCGTTACGGGTGGGAGATGCAGAGCTAACGACTTGTAGATTTTGGTCGAAAGTGTCAGTAGCATTGGCTCCAGGGTCATCGACGGATTTCCCTTGGAGAACTGTGATTTCAGAATCTCCAACCAGACTGAGGGTAGGTGACTGCGTGTCTGCGACTACCACGTTACGAGTTAAAGGCAATGCTTCACCAATTTGTTCGTCGATGAAGGTATAGAGTAGCGTGTAGGTTCCGGGTACGTTGGTGTTAATTTCTCCGATGCCAGAGACGTCCGCTTTGATTACGGAGTCGTCTGATGGATTCTTTGCAGTGGCGCCAGGATCAGCAAAGGCGGCGCCAGCTTCGATATTTAGTGGATCAGATCCGTTGAGAGTAAGCACTGGTTTGGTAAGGGTGTCTACTACTACGACCTTGCGAGTCACAGGAGTGGCGGCATTGCCATTACTGTCGATGAGCTCGTACGTGACAGTGTACTCTCCGGGTGTGCTGGTATCGACGGAATTTGTACCTTTGGACAGGGAGAAAGCCTCCTGATCGGTCACACCTCGGTTGAAGACCATGAAATTATCTAAGACCCCATCTAGGAATCCATTAGTGCTGAAAGAACTTTTTCCCAACCAGTTGTTCTGGCGAGTTGCTCGAGGACCATTTTGTTGATTATTGCGGGACAGGATGAGATGCCCATCCTTATATAACTTTTTGTTGTTCTCGGCGTCTACTGAAGTTACGACATGAATCCATTTTTCAGTCTCGAAGAAGTCGTAGTCCATGTTGGCTCCGGGAGTGGTTTTCCACCGGATCCAGCTTCCGTTTCCATTCTGTGCGATGTAGATGGCGTTTTTGCCATTGTTTCCGTCGTTAAAAGAACAGATTCTTTGCCAGTTATTGTAGCGGCGAAGGAATACGTGAGAGGCAATGGTCATGGCGCCGCCTGTCTCAAAGGCCTCAATCTCTGCAAATGAGTCTGCTGCACCAGTAAAGCTCAGACCTTTACCTGAAAAGCCTCCTTCTTCGTTCGTGAGAACGGTTTCCCCTTGTAGGGTGATTGCTTTGTTACTAATATCATCAAGGAGTGGATTTTCGGCGTTATCGAAGGTATAGCGTAAGATTAAGCCTTCGGAGGGCAGGGCAGGGGAGTCGTTGAAAATTCCAGATACAAGGTCGGTATCTAGGTTGTCGGTGGCGGTGGCACCAGGGTCATCGTAAGCAGCCCCTTTGAGCACTTCGATTGTATCACCGCCAACGAGTTCGATGTTCGGTGCAGTTGTATCGATGACATTCACTACTCGTCGAATATCAGGCGCTGCACGGTCCTCGGTGTCAGTATATGAGTAGGTGACTACGAATTCGCCTAATTCCGTTCCGTCTGGCAGTTCAGATACGATAGCTGTGGCACCGGCAATCTCAGAACCATTCGAATCGAGTATTTTATTACCGGGGTCGGTGAAGGGTTGACCGGCCTCATGGTTGACTATGGAATCACCTAAGAGTTGGATTGATGGTCCACCCTTGGGCACGATAACAACACTGCCGTTTTCTGCGTCTTCGTAGCGACTATCTGCGCCATGGACTACGGCCAATGAGCCAGAATCGACCATGACGTTTTTAATCTCATCAGCTCCAAGATTTCGGTCGTAAATACGGAAATCACGAATGAGTCCGTCGAAGTACTCAAGGTGCTGGTTAGTTCCTCTTTGCCATGCACCAATAGTAAGCGGGTCATTATCAGGAGTGTTAAGCGTGACATCGTCGCTCCGCCCAGCTTCGATACCATTTGCGTAGGCGACTACATCTTTGCCGTCATAGACTAGTGCAAAGTGCACCCATTGCTCCTTAGAGTTAGCAACATAAAAGCCACTGTCGCTTCCCCAAAGCTGAATCACCCAATTGTTGTCAGTTGTATTTGTACATAGTGAAAAGTCTTGGCGGTTACCACCAAATCTACCGATGTGCCAGACCCCCCTTCGATTACCGAAGCTACGAGCGTAAACCCAGCATGAAATAGTTCTAGGTTGGGCACCACCAATACCATACTCAGAAGCACGGTGTCCAGTGACGTAGTCATCAATGCCGTCAAAGTTGATAGCGTTTACAGGTTGCACTCCTAAGTCACCTTGTGGTTTCACCCAAGCTGTTTCCGTTGAAAGACCTTCGCTGAAGTTGGCCAGTTTTCCAGTAACACTGTCGATGGTTGCCTCTCCAGTGCCCTCGGGGAATGCGTAATGCGCGACAAGCCCATTACTGACGCCTGCTGATGGGTGGATATTCAGCTTGCCAGAGTGCTCCACATAGATGCGCCCGCCTGCGCCTGCGCCCGCTCTTTGGTCTCCGCTAGTTGCTCTTACAACACTGCCGCCGTTTGCGTTGAGAACACCTCTAATAGTCACATCTTTACCCAAAAGACGTATGGCACCACCAGAACCTGCACCTCCCATACGGTTGACGCTAGCCGTATTACCTCCGTTGACTTGTATTGTGCCTCCGATCGATAGATCTGCACCAGAAAGAATTTCAATGGCACCACCTCCTGCTGCACCTCCGCTAGCATCACCTGCGCCTCCGCCGGAACCGCCAATCAAATGATCGATGGTGGGGTCGTCGTAGCTAGCGCCTCTCTCGCCGCCGTTACTTCCGCGACCATTACCACCTCGGCCACCTGAGCCAGCACCGCCTCCACCATTTTGGCCGTCAGAACCGTAACCTGGGCCTTCGCCGTGGTTGATGGATGGAGCAGGAGCTCCGCCGATGTTGTGTGCATCTCGTGGGCCCCCATTGTAGCCACCAAGTATACCTCTGCCGCCTGGGCTGAAGTTTGGTGTATTTGGGTATCCGTTTCCACCATTTGCAACAAGGTCGGCATCGATGTCGATATCACCACCATCTTGAGTGCGCAGGGAAAGTGAGTGGACGCCGGTGAGAAGGACCTGAACATCTGCTCCAATATAGACTGATTCGAACTCAAACGCAGCGACCTTGTAGGCATATTCAATTCCGTTGAGACTTGCAGTTCGAGCTTCAAGTTGCCCAAGTCCATGGTGGCCGTCGGAGTGGTGCCAGCTAGCGCTGGATGTATCGATGGTCAAGGTGCCGCTAGAAATATCGAGTTTGGAGGATGCTTCACCAATAATTGCGAAGGTACCTTGCTGAGCAATTCCGCCATGCGTTCCGTCTAGGTTTGCCATGTTAGGTGAGCGTGCACCACCAGCTGAAACATCATGGGATCCGGGAACTACGGATCCTAGAGAATGTATTGCTATGCGACCGCCACTGCCGTTGCCACCCCGAGTCTCACCTTCAGGTCGACTTTCGTAGTGGCCACGAATTGAAGCTCCACCGCGCGCAAAAAGTTGTCCATGGTTGTGAACTTCGGTGCCAGAAAGCCGAATGGAACCGCCGGATCCACCGCCCCCTACGCTGGTGTTGTTTTCGCCAGTTGCATTGCCGCCATCAACGCGGATGATACCCGTTGAGGATAGGGTTACCTTGCCTGTGCCACCTGCTGCTAATTCTATTGCGCCGCCACCAGCACCTCCACCACTTCGGTCAGAACTTCCACCAGAAGAACCACCTAGAAGTTTGCTGATTTCTCGATCTCCGTAAGTAGAAGCTGGTACGCTAGGTACAGGATTTTTACCTTCGAAACTATTGGAGGTTCGTTGGCCAATTGGTCCACCAAGTCCGCCATGGCTCGCGCCGGAACCTGCATTCTGATAGGTGGCACCCGCACCAGGACCATTTCCTCCAAGGTTGTTTGCATCATTCCAACGACGTGCCTCTGGACCATGGGCACCGCCGAGACGGCCTAGGGCACGAGTGCGGTTGAGATTAACGCCAGTGCCACCCGAAGCGTCTAGGGTTGTGGCCAGATTTATGTCACCATCGAGGGTGCGTAATGAAAGAGGGAGGTCGCCGATGAGTTCGATCGAAACATTCTGCCCAAGATCTATTGCGTCAAAGATAAGTGTGCGTACACCATCTTCAATAGTGTTACTGATGGGCATAATGTCACCCAATGGGTTTTCATTTGCTTCGTAGACCTTGATCTCCGCAACGTGGAGATGACTGGTGTCGACAGCCTTTTCGATACGAATGAACTGAGCGGTATCCTTGTCTTCAGGGGGAACAAATGTTAGAAGTTCTCCATTTGCCGCACCTGTGATGGGTGGGAAAGCATGGATTTCGGTTCGGTCACCAGCTAGGAGTTTGACTAAGGCTTGATTTAGACGATTACCACTACCGTCAGGACGATTGATGATTTGTACACTATGCAGTTTTCGGGGTGATTTTAAGTCGAGTTCAAGATGGTTGGCAGCTTTATCTTCCTTGGAATGAGAGATTGTGTTTGGGTTGCCATCGATGGCTAATGCAGCGCTGTAATTGTCTTGTTGATCCCCAGAGGAAATCGTACCTGACGAGGCAATGTTTGTAAGACCGTGCAGGACTCTACCGGTGTTGGTATCAATAACAATCCCTCCATGGTTGGCTTTAAGCTGATTACTTTGACCATCCGCAATAAAGAGGCTCAGCGTTTGTGTACTTTCTGTATCGTCTTGTAGGATTGCTCTGAGGGTGACTTGGTATTGGCCGCCTTTGGTGGGTACCCCTGCAATTGTTTTTGTATCAGCGTCAAAGTTGATGCCTTCGGGAAGCCCTTCTACATTGAGGGACTTAGGATCAACAGATAAGGTGACTGCATGACTAAATGTTTTGCCAAGTTCTCCAATAGCTCCGGTGGTGCTAGTGAAAGGGGAGTTTAGATCACCAGCGAAGATGGCATTGGCATCTGCTTCTGTGAGCGCTGAGCCGTAAACGCGAAGGTCATCGAGTTGACCTTTTAAAAGTCGATTTGTGGCATGACTCGGTCCACCTGCCTGTAGTGCAAAACTCGCAGCAAAAGGACGAGGGGTCCGATTGCGTTGAACTCTTTTGTCTTTGCTGCCGTCCACGAAGAGTTGGTACGTTTGGGCAGCAACATCCCATGTGGCTAGTACGTGATGCCATTGCCCATCTTTATATGCTTGATTGCTGCGAACTCCTATATTCGGAGAGTCTCCTTGGATGAACATTTCTATCTTGCCATCCGTTCTGAAGCCAACGTGAAGTTCTCTTTCGCCGCCATAGCCATCTGCATTTGCTCCCTCTGCAGATGCATAGAAAATCATCATTGAGTTTTCTAGATTCTCTTCTGATTGATCAATTTTGACCCAGAACGAGACACTGCCTTTGTAGGAAGAGACTTTCGAGGTGGTTGGGAAATGAAGCTTGTCGTCTACTCCGTCGAAAGACATTGCCTTCCCTGCATAGCCATCAACCAAGGTCGGGCCGTCAGGAGTTGAGGGTGTACCATCGAGTCCATTAGATGAGCCATCTATTGAAATGCCATCTACCAGTTCGTCGAAGGCATGCCTCATTAGCAAGTCGTGCTCGCTGACTAGCGTGCCTGCTTTTAGAAGGGGTTGGAATAGCAAAAAGAATCCGAGTACAATTGCACCCGGTCGAGGGGAGAAGGTGTTTTCAGACATATTAAGGGAACTAAGGTCTCTTATGACAATGATCTCGCGTGTACGCATGCGCAAGTAGAATATTAACCAATTACGATCTTACACTGGCGAGCGCTTTTATGCATTGCATTTCTACCTCCTCGCTTCTTAGAAAAGCAAACATCTTAGAAACCTAACACACTAACTGCTTCCGCTTTATGAAAAAAAATCGTCGTTCATTTCTCAAAACAGCTGCGGGCTCATTGGCTGCACCCCTTATTATTCCTTCCTCAGCATGGGGTGCCAATGACCGTATTACCATGGGTTTCATTGGTATGGGTAAGCAGAGTAGAGGACTTCTTGGCAACTTTTTGGGACAGAACACTCAGGTGCTTGCTGTTTGTGACGTAGACACCACGAGGCGAGAAGACGCAGTCAAGCGAGTCAATGATCGCTACAAAAACAAGGACTGTAAGGGCTACAACGACTTTCAGGAAGTCACTGGGCGGAAGGATATAGATGCTGTTTGTATCGCGACTCCTGACCACTGGCATACGATTCCTGTACTTGCTGCTCTCAGCAATGGTAAGGATGTTTACTGCGAAAAACCTTTGACA
>CAJWWL010000039.1 GCA_913048125.1 uncultured Opitutia bacterium
TCTGAGAAAAATATCAGGCGTACTGTAGCTCGATCGATCTTTGGAAACTAAATATTTATTAGATAAGGCGACACACACAAGAAGGTCGTCAGTGTTTCAGAATTAGTAGATTTAGGATAAGGCTAAGTCGTTTAGACTATGCACAAAGACGATCCTGCTCGAGAATTCATAGAGAACATCAAAGGGATTGGTCTTAGGAATTGTTCAAGCTTTGGATGATCTGTGACCTGCCGAAAACATAAAGAACATCCCCTTCACGAAGCATTTCTTCGCCATCAGGAGGAGAAATGCGTGTCTCTCCACGTTGAAGTGCCAATACATTAATTCCATATTTTTGGCGTAAGTTTGAACCAGCTAATGTAGCGTCCACCAATGGAGAATCATGCGTCAAAAATAAGGTCTCCATTCGAAAGTCAGCTTGCTTCCGTAGTGATTTCGATTTTCGCTGCTCAGAGTTTTCGAGAATTTGTCTCGCGTTGTTGATCTGAGAAGTCGTTCCAAAGAGGTAGACTCTATCACCCGGAAACATGGTGATATCGGGCGAAGGCTCGTAAGAAATCTCACCTCCCCTACCAAGACCTAAGATCGACACTCCAGTGAGACGCCGTAAATCAAGATCACGGATTCGCTTGCCGACTACCTCGCTCTCGCCGACAAGATCTACATGCTCAACCTGCACAGGCCAGGGGTATAGTTGCTGGATCTGTCGAAACGCCTCCTGGCGATGAACCTGATCCTCCTCATGTAGTTGTTCATCAAGTTCTTTTAGAAAAAGGTGTTCAATCTGTAAATTGACGCGAAGTAATCGGTTCCAAAGCAAGACTCCAGCAAGAACAAGTACTGCGCAATATCCACCCAAAGCAGCACCTTCTGGTAGATACGGTGAGGCAAACGAAAAAAATAATCCACCTGCCAAAGAAACAAGCAAGCATGTTGATAGCGCTTCAAACAAAACTGCCAGATGTCCCTGACCAAAGGAGCGCTTTGCTTTGGAACCCAGAACACGCTCTGCTAACAAGGCCATAAGTTTGTTCACGTTAAAGATAACTGCTATAAGTATGGGCAGAGAAAGCACACCAGCTACTGCCCAAACCAAAAGCACCTGCCAACTACCCTTCAGCATGGATTCTCCGTAGAGGATTTCTACGAGAACATAACCAATAACATAAACACCGTTAAGCAGGAAAAAGTATAGTATTGAACGAAAAAGCAAGGGTCTTGCCGCTGCCAGCAAAGATGCCCGACGAAGACGGCTACGTGTGGCCTCGATAAAATCATGGTAAACTCGGACAAAAGCAGAAATACCCTCAGGGAGAATATCTTTAGCCCAGTTACAGAAAAGACTTGCATTCCCATACAATAAGGGTGTCGCAAGAATCGTCACAAACGCAATACCCACCCCCAATATTCTTAAACGCTCCTCCGTGACTCCGAGAGAAATTCCGAGACCCGCAATGACAAAGCTAAATTCTCCAATCTGAGGCTTTGCAGATGCAGCTCGAAAACTTGTTTTGGGCTTTTCACCTGAAAGGAAAAGCCCCAACCAAACGGTAGTTATTTTTATGAGTACTACCCCTATCGAAAGTCCGAGAATGGGTTTCCACTCAGCTATCAACGCCAAGGGGTCGACCCACATCCCTACGGACATAAAAAACACAGCGCCAGAGAGCTGTCGAACTGGAGTCATTCGCTTCTCAATATCTTGAACCAACTGAGTCTGCGAAATAGTAGCGCCAGCTACAAAGGCGCCTAGCGCAAGCGAGAGATCGAATCTCGATGCAAGCAACCCAAGTCCCATTGCGAGCGCAGCAGCAAACAATGTCAATAACTCTGCCTCCCCCACCTTTGAGACCCAAATACCCAGTCGGGGAATCAAGAATCGGCCAACAGTGTAGAATACAGCCACAAATACCGCCACAAGGAACACTGCATGAAACAAACCACCCCAAGATAGCACTCCGCTCAAACCTATCCCTGATAAAACCACCAAAAGCAGCACAGCTAGGATGTCCTCCACAATAAGGATCCCCACAACAAGCTGACCACCAGCGAGCTTTAATTCATTACCCTTTTCAAGTACGCGGACTGTTACCATGGATGAACTAATAGCAAGCAAGGACCCAAGAAAAAAACCATGCAGGCCATTCAGTCCGATCAGAGGCGCTACCTGAAAACCCAAGAATAACATTCCAGCCGACTGTAATAACACCGCCAGTAACGAGGGGGCCAGTAGCTTACGAAGTCGCGAAAGGTCAAACTCCATGCCAAGATGAAACATTAGAAAGACCACACCCAGTTCACCAAGGGTCATGACCTCCTTCGCATGAACCCAGCTAAGAAAATATGGACCTACCACTACCCCAGCTACCAAGTAGCCAATCATTCCAGGAATACGAAGAAAACGACAAAAAGCTGCAGATAAAACACCTGCAACAGCAAGGATTCCTAAATCTGATATTATCTCACCCTGATGCATCAATCTCTCAGGACACAGGATTCATCAACAACGCGTTGCTTGAAAAGAAAAAAAGAGAAGAACATCAATAATGAACGATTCCTATGTCCTCTCGTCACTTAACCTACGCTAGCTACTTCAAGATTAAATAATTTTGACAATAGGCGGATTTAAAAAAATAAAACAGTTCCTGAATTTGGATTTAAGGCAATTGATTGAGAGAACATAGGGTAAACAAGACGTGCTAAACCTACTATCTAACGACATCGGCATCGACCTAGGAACAGCAAACACCCTGGTCTTTGCAAAAGACAAAGGGATAGTCCTGCGCGAACCTAGTGTAGTTGCAGTCCAAAAAAGCTCTCGAAAAGTCTGCGCTGTCGGAGACGACGCGAAGTTAATGCTTGGTAGAACCCCAGGTAACATCGAGGCCATTCGCCCAATGAAGGACGGAGTCATTGCGGACTTCGAAACTACTGAGGCTATGCTGCGCCATTTCATGGGCAAGGTGCAGAAAAACCGGAAGATTGTGCCTCCACGCGTCGTGATTGCTGTACCCTCCGGTATAACTGAAGTTGAGCGACGCGCTGTAAAGGAATCTGCAATCAATGCAGGGGCTCGAGATGTTGTTCTAATTGAAGAACCCATGGCGGCAGCCATTGGCGTGGGTCTACCTATCGATGATGCTGTAGCAAGCATGATTATTGATATAGGTGGCGGGACAACAGAGGTGGCCATAATATCTCTTGCAGGTATGGTCTTTACTAAAAGTATACGCGTCGGCGGAGACGAGCTGGATGCTGCAATCGTCAACTACATGAAAAAAGCATACAATCTCATGATTGGGGAACGTATGGCTGAGGAAATCAAAGTAACCGTAGGTTCAGCCCACCCTATGGCGGAAGAAAAAACCATGGATGTTAAGGGGCGAGATTCAGTAGCTGGACTACCCAAGACTATCCATATCAGCTCTCAAGAAATCCGAGAGGCACTTCTTGAAACTCTTCAAGCAATTGTTGAGACAGTCCGCGAGGCACTCGAACGTTGTCCGCCCGAACTTTCTGCAGATCTCGTGGACCGCGGCATGATCCTAGCTGGTGGAGGAGCACTCATCAGAGGCCTTGATAAATTTATCAGCGAGCAAACCGGTCTTCCCGTCCTTGTGGCCGATGATCCTCTGACTGCCGTTGCAAGAGGTACAGGAAAAGTTCTTCAAGACCTCCAATGGCTCATCAAGGACATCTCTGCCTAATCAGAGACACCCGCTGAAACGGAGGGCACACCTTGGCAAGGAAACCCGTCGATAACGTACGACCGTATTTTCCACTTGCGGTGCTATTTCTTGCGTGGGCCCTATTGCCGATTCCTTTAAAGAAAGCAGTCCGAAATGGTTTTCACGAATTTCAGGTACCTTCTTGGGAGGCACTCTCTTGGGGACGTGACCTACAAAACTTTTGGGCTGGGCGCGCGAATAGACATTCTGAACTCATCTCCCAAGGTCGTGATCTTGCTCGGCTAAACGGAGCCTTCCGTCTTCAAGTCATGGAGAATGAATCTCTGCGGCAGGAACTACAGCGAATGGAAGCGCTGCTCGATCTACCTCCTCGTCCACGGTACCGCTATGAGGTCGCTCGAGTCACTCATCGCCAGATAGGTACATGGTGGCATGAGATGGTCGTTCGTAAAGGACGCGATGACGGAATAACAGAAGGCAATGGTGTCGTATACGCAGGAGGAGTCGTGGGTAAGGTACAGAAGGTTTACGAAGGCACCTCCATAGTCCGACTCGTCACCAGCCCTGGTTTTCGAATGCCAGCCACGCTTCATGGCCAAACCCAACCACTATTCATTCAAGGTCTTCAGCACGGGAGTATTGGTAAGCCAACTGGACGAGTACGTAATGTACCTATCAGTTCAAATGTGACTCCAGAAAATCCAGGATATCTTGTGAGTACTAGTCTCGGACAGGTTTTCCCAAATGGCTTGCACATTGGAAAAGTTGAACACTTGGAACAATCATCTAATGGTCTTTTTAGGGAAGGAACAGTGCAATTCCCCTCAGAACTATACAACCTTAACGAGGTTGCTATTCTTGTACCCCTTCCAAGTACCACAAAGACAGCATTGAAAAGGAATTAGATGCACCTACGCCGCCATATTCCACTTCTAGTTGCACTAATTGCGAACAACATTTTATGGCTGATTCTGACTGAATTAAACCACTATCTTTCGGTCTGGTCTCTATATATTTTGACTCCAGCTCTATTTGTACTCTACCCAGCTTTGAATCTTAGTTACCGCAAAGGTCTTCTGGTAAGCTTGTTAACAGGGCTACTCCAGGACTCCGCATTACCCCTTTCCTCAAATGGATTTTTCACTTTAGCGCTACCGACCCTTCATCTAATCACCTTCCGACTGCGTGACAAACTTCACCGTGAAGGTGGACTCGACACAGTGCTTCTACTTCAAGTTGTAAATCTAATCACACTGATGGTGCTAACTGCGCTGCTAAGTCCTTCACAACTCGGCGGTCTCAGCGCACACCTTCTAGCCCTTATCCTGCAAATTCTATTATCCCAACTAGTCATACTAGTTACGGGGAACTACTTTCTAGGTCTCCAGCGCAGGCTAGGAAAAGTATTTTTTAAAGAAGTCCGTGAGGAGGAGGCTCCAGCAACATGAGTGCCGTTAAGAAAGACCCTTCCTTCATATGGCGAATCGCGACACTGACAGGAATATGTGGCATCTTTTTCACTATACTTTTTGCCTGTTTGGGACTTAGGCAGTTTGTCGAAAGAAAAGAGTACCGTGAAAAGGAGGAAAGGCAAACCAAACGCAGGATACTACAACCCGCGCCCCGCGGTGAAATTCACGACCGAGATGGTCGTCTTCTTGTAGGCAACCAATCTCGCCACTCCGCTGTTATTTATCTTGAGCAAATCCGAAAAGAATTTCGCTCACAATACCTCGAGGACGTTCGAGATATTCGCGCCCTTCGAGAACCTATACGTAAAGGTATGACTCATGCGCAAGTAAAGGAACACTTAGGCTTATTTGATAGACATCATGAGGACGAATCCAGTGTTACACTCACATATAACAAATACCTCAAAGTCGTTTTTGAGAACAGTGTAGTAGCTCGTACCTCTGTAAGTAGTAGTGATCTTCAATGGGAGGCAAGACTCAAAGTAGTCCGCCGCTACCTTGAGCAGGTGAACAAAATAATTGGGCGCTCGGAAACAATCAGTCGTAAAAAATTCGAACGACATTTTAATAGAAAGCTTCTATTGCCTTTCACTCTAGTGCCCAAGCTTACTGCGGAGGAATACGCCCGTCTACTTGACCAGCTTCCACTAGATTCCCCTGTACAAATTTTCACCGACAGCACCCGTTTCTATCCATATCACTCAGCGGCATCCCACACCCTCGGTTATGTTGTCTTTTCTGAAGTTGATGACGAAGCTGAGGAAATAGAAGGCCACAATCTCAAAACATTTCGTTTAAAGGGGAAACAGGGCAAGACAGGACTAGAACTCTCTTTCAATGATCAGCTTGATGGCACACCTGGGGGAGAGATCTGGCGCGTAGATCCAATGGGGTTTCAATTCGAACTCGAGAAAAAGCAGCTCCCCACCTTTGGCCAATCCATGCAGACCAGCCTCGACATTGACCTCCAGATGCTAGCGGAAGAACAAATCACCCACAAGAAAGCCGCCGTCGTAGCCCTAGATGTAAAAACTGGCGAAGTCCTAGCCCTGGCCAGCAAGCCCGACTACAACCTGAACGACCTCACCCCCTACATCTCCACCAAAGTTTATAGACGCATCGAATCCGAGGGCGGCTGGCTGCCGCGGGCAACTCAGGGTCTCTACCCCCCTGGTTCCACCTTCAAAATACTCACCACAATCGCGGCAATGCGACAAGGACAAGTACACAATGAAACCGATTTTGAGTGTAAAGGAGTCGAGCTCATTGGCATCAACCGCGAGGAATTTCGCTGCCACAACCCCCGCGGTCACCTTGCCATCAAAATCCAACGAGCGTTAGCCCTGAGCTGCAACACCTACTTCTACCACTACGGAGTCCGCACCGGCATTGACCACATCTCAACAGAAGCCCGGCGCTTCGGTCTGCACACCTCAACCGGGATTGAACTGCCCCATGAAACCCGCCGTATGCTAATCCCAGACAAAGAGTGGAAAAAAGTTCGGATTGGCGAACCTTGGCGCCCTGGTGATACCGCAAACTCTGCCATTGGCCAAGGCTATATACTGGTCACGCCTCTTCAGATGGCATGCTTCACAGCCTCGGTCGCCAGAGGTGAGACTCTAACTAAGCCGACAATCCTCCGCGTGCCTGACACGCAACGGTCTAATATCAACCATGGAGGCGAACCCATAGGCCTATCCAAGGAACAAACACAGCAAATTTTCCAAGGCATGGAGAAAGCCGTCCAGTTTGGCACTGCTCAACTCTGCAAAATTCCTGGGATCCGCATAGCAGCCAAAACTGGCACAGCCCAAGTGAAGGATAGCGACCGAAACAGTCCTACCTTTGGACAGAAACTTACTCTAGCATGGTTCATTGGCTTTGCACCCGTTGAAAAGCCCTCGATTGCCATTGCAATCTGCGTCGAAGGCACCGACCCCAACGATAACTACCAAGGAGGCACAACCGCAGCACCAATTGCACGGAACCTCTTCTGGACATACTTCGCAAAGAAATCCCAACAACAGCTAACACAAACACCATAAAACAGCTCAATTGTTTGGCCTCTCCTCAATTTCAAATACGAAAGCCTGTATATGACTTATGCAGCAGCTTACCAAATCAGTGCTGTAAAAGTTTCCAAAAAAGGCCGCTTCTTGCCAGAAGCGACCTTTTAAATTCTTATCGGTGAGAGTGTATTAGGCCAAGACCGCCTGATGAAACTCGTACCAATCATCAAGATTGTTAAGATTTACGGCATCCTTCGGGTCACCGTCAGGAAGTCCACAGGAACTTAGAATACCCTGACGAGTAGCGTCATCATGGATATAGCCTTCAATCGCACTGTTGAGAGTGGAAATTGTCTCGGCGTCAAGTTTGACACCTGGCTGGGACTGCACCCAAGACTCAAACTGGGTGTATGAGGGCTTTTCCGATGAAATGTAGGACTTCACGGCATCAGCACTTAGACCAAGGGCATCGATCACCATGGAGTCATAACCAGCGCCAATACCAGGATAGCCATCGGCAATTTTCCCTTGGGCTTCTAAGGATACCTTAAGCCAAAGGCGAGGAAGATGTAGAACGCCAAGGGGACCCTTGGTGCCGGAACTGATCATGGGGACATAACTCATGACATATATTCTTATTTGAGGTTGGGAATTCCCAGAAACCTTGAGGCATCTAGGGGGTTAATAATTAGCTGAGACAAGCTGACGCTACTAATCCCTGCCGTCAAGCGACATCCATGCAGTGTAATTAATCAGCAAATCCCCAACCATCATCCTACTCGACTAATAATCAAAAACGGATGCGATTTAAATTCATAAGGGATCACCAAACAGTAGGAAACCCGAAGAATTCGGCTCACTACGGAGACTCAATAACAAGCCGGATAAATCGCTTTCCAGAAGAGGCTGAAATAGGAGTTGAATCACGGTAGACAATAATCTCCTCACCATCATTCTCCGTTGTGGAAATGAGTTGGATGTAATCTGGACCAGCGTTCCAGCTATTCAAGTCAGATGAAACTTCTACGCGATAGTCCCAATCCTTCAGATTGATAGGACGACGGAAGGTCAGTGACAGATGTGTACCTTGATGGAGTCCAACTGCAGGATGGTTAATGGATGTTGCCTTTCTCGGGTTCGAACCAAGAGCGAATTCGATCAGATTGACATAACCGTCATGATCCGGATCTGAATCAGCACTATGCTCTAGGTTATTAAAGTGAAGGAACTCCCAAGAATCAGGTAAAGTGTCGGCATCAGTGTCTTGCATCGGGTCAGGGTCATTCTCTCCAGGAGAGCCGCCTGGCTTTGTACTGACTCTCCAATTTAAAGGGTCATCAGGATCGCTGTCGTTGCCTGTATCCTTAAGGACAAGAGTAAATCCTTTCCCTTCGGTAGCAGCAGGCCACGGTTTCTTGTTGTTGTAAGTGACTGTAAAAAGTTCTGTCAGTGGTGAACTTAGAGCAATCCGCTCTCCTTCATTGCGAAGACGTCCACTATATATTCCATCAGCTGACATGTTGGGGTACTTGGCATTAAATGCAGTCTCATTAACGACAAGGACTAAAGACTTACCCGCATCGAGAACAGTCCCGTCTGCGAAAGTATACTGGATGCCATCAGTCAAAGCCACTCCAGTCAAATCTGCTGCCTCGTTTCCGGCATTAGTGATCTCGATAAACTCATGGTCTGGACTCTCTGCAGGATGAAAGTTGATTTCAGTAATACGAAGATCAAGTTTAAGTCCGAACCAAGCTTCATTAAGCGCACTCCATTCATCATTGTGAAGAATACGACTCTTGCGCAGACCAGACTGAGTGATAGCCAGCGGAGCAGAATACAGACGGGCGGTTGGACTAACTCCACCACCAACAATCCGCGGGTCTGTTCCATCCTCCGTGTAGTAAATTTGACCTTGGTCATCGGGATTACTGATGGATAAGATAAATCCTGACTCTACTGAGCCTCCATGCATGGAAAACTCTGGCGCAGACAAATTGGGATAAAGCTGACGATTACGAAACTGGTTGAGAACAATCGCTCCACGCTGGGGAAAGTAAGTTTGTAGAAGCCAATGCTGATGATCGACATAATGTTTGTCTCGGTGGAAAAGGTCATACTGATTAGGCGTATTATTACCGCCCTGAAGAACATCTCTTCGAAAATCTCCCCAGCGAGCAGACTCCGCAACGATTGCAGACCATACTTGATCCCGTCTTGCGATCCATCTTTGTAAGACTTTTTCCGTTGAGAGAACTCCACCATTAAAAAAGTGCTGGTGTACTCGATCACCAAAACGAACTCGGAACTCTAGGTTATCACGAAGCTTTGAATACAGGCGAGAAGGCTTATTATTACTATTTAAACCTGTTCGATCTCTGTTGAGGATTATATCAAAATCCGGTTGTGGCGGAGGATTGGCATGGCGCGAAATACAAAGCTCAGCATCCCAGCTAAAGAACTGATATCCGGCACCCACTGCACGTTTTCGCCCAGCATACCAATTGTGACCGTCCCAATCATCATTGCCCACGTAAAAGTTTAGCATCATGTAGTCGATAAGGTTGTCGACATCCAAATACTTCTGAATCTCGCCATATGCTTCAGCTGTCCCAAGTCCACTATTGGCCAAAGCCATCATGGTATTCCAAGTCTGAAGATCTCCCGACTTAGCTTCATTTACGTTCTGAGTATCAAACTGCTCAGGTTCACCATCGTAATATGATGCCATAAAGGATTCAGTTGGGCGTTCTGAAGGATTGTAGAGACCCCAGTAAAGACCATTGAGATAAAGATGAACAAACATTCCGTGAGGAGACGGCCAACCCATGGCAAGCTGGGAGTCTCTAACAAACTGGTCACGAATGTACTGAGCACGGGGATTCTGGTGCCAGTGCCAGTGAGCCCATGAATTATTAAAGCCACCTCTTAAAATTATTTCATCAAATTCATCAGTTGCATCTGCTCCAAAGGGCTGGTCGACAAAAAGAGGAAACTTTAGCTTCCCAGCTCCGTACTTCTTTCGAAAACAGAGGCGAAATCCATGCTTGGGAAAGTTTGGGCTTCGACTGGACCCTCCATAGATCCGAATCCCGCAGTCAATCTGGAGATCCGTCTTCTGTGAATCGGGATAAAAGAGCTCTATGGAGGCAGGCTTTTCCCAAATAGTCCCCTCACCCTGAGGATGATCATAGATACCTGAATTCCCAAACAAATCCTCCGGAGCCATCACAACTGACATTACAGGCAAGCTCTTGAGGTCATCTTTTATGGATTCGCGATACGTTCCGTTGAATAGATCTGTTTCTCCAATAACCTCGGGGTCCATTTCATAATCAGCAGGGTTGCCAGCCCATTCAGCAGGAAAGCCAACTGGGTTGGCAGGTTGCTTCACCACATCGTCGACAAAAACATAGGTCTGGGTATCAATGTTGGAAGGGGAAAACCCTAGTTTGTAAGCTGCCGCTCGAAGAATTGTAGTTTTAGAAATTTCAATTGGCACAGAGTAAAGGTAGCCCATCCCAATCGAAGGAGGACTACCATCAAGAGTATACCAAATTTCAGCACCTTCTGTTGAAGAAGTAATCTCAACAGTAACTGGTTGGTCGTGGAAACCACGGGAGGTAGAAAACTTGGTGTCTTTAACAAAACCAATGACTTGGATGCCATTGCGTGCTGAAGGAGTTGGAATCGGATGGTAACCTATACTACCAGACTCAGAAAGCCCAAAGGATACAGATTTGAATTGCTTTGGGTATTCGTTGTTTGGTTCAGACCCAAACTGTTGGGCGATGGATCCGTCTGGTCGGACAAGGGCAAGAAAACCCTTGTCTCCATCAAGTTTGAAGTTGGTGTGCAAATAATCGGCGGCATCAGGATTCGCAGCTTCAAGTGGGCGGGCAGTGGCGAAGACAATACGATATTCACCAGCTGCGATAATTGTACGATCAGGAAACTTCCATTTGGTGATATCAGCAATATCATCGGTGAGCGCCCAACCTGTGAGATCGGTATCAGAGAGACTAGGATTGTAGAGTTCAATCCAGTCAGATTCCTTTCCATCCCCATCAAGTAAAGGTCCATCATTGATTGCAAGGAACTCGGTGATGCGCGGTTCCAGCCTCTTGTCATCCACAATAATTTCTACACGAGCTGTAGATTTTCCGTATTCGTTGAACGCATTCAAAGTGTAGATCGCACTCTGGGAAGGGATTATCTCAGTACTCCCCTCACCTGCTGTGGTAGTGGAGTTGACATTACCGGGGATAGGAGAAACCTCCAATTGCTCAGCACCCTTAATTGACCAGAAGAGGCTGACACTATCGCCTAATGGAACATTGGCCTTGTCCGAAGCAAATGTTTCAATTTCAGGCAATACCAACAACGGAGACTGTAAATATTCATAAGACTGTGAAGCATCTGACTTGGTTAAGACCTTTCCCGAATAGAAGCGCCAAATGGAGATTTGACCATTGAAGTCCTTGATGCTGGCGGTGGTAATATCATTGTTCCCTGCGTAATTGCTGGAAAAACGGCCCAAGCCGGAGCCATTACCACCCGCCCAATTGGTAAAGCCAGTGTCGCGACTATCCATGTCGTCAATAACCCCACCATTTAAAAATAAAGAGATTTCTCCGCGACCATCACCCTTAATGTGGTTGACGACCACTGCCTGATTCCAGGCTCCAACAGATTCTATGGGTAATGTCACCGACGCCTTCATCCGGTTGCTGTTATTTCCGGTCTGAGTTATCCAATGCAACTGGTCACCCTGCATAGCTAGAGTCGATCCACTACCCTGTCCTCCAAGTTCGAAAAGGATGTGGTTGTCATTAAGGTCCTCAGGCTTGAACCAGATTTCAAAAGAAGCGGAATTGGATGACCCAAGGTTCAATCCAGAAGGAGCAGTCGCCTTAGCAGCAGGAAACTCGTACGCAAATTCAATTCTTGGGAATGAGGCATCTTCGATCGGACGAACTTCCTGTCCGGTGGACAATGTAAATGGGAAATCTGTAGCACCAAGTACGTCCTCCCATTGATTATCGCTATCTCCATCAGGCATAACCCCAGCTAGATATTCTCTGGTTATGCCAGTCACGGGTAAGGTAATCTGGAGTTGCCCCAACTCCTCAATGGTCAATGCCTTGGGATAAAATCGAGAGTCATCAAGAATTCCTGGGAAAAAATGAGAGGTCCCCGTTCCTCCAAGAATTACATCAGTATCCGTGTAAGTTACTTCGTTGAAGTCAGCTGGAATGTCCCGAATGGACTCATGCCCATCAATATTTAACCGTAGCTCATCTTTTCCCGGATCGAAGGCAAAAGCCACAAAGTGCCAACCCACTGGATCATCAAGATCAATCATGGTATCAAAACGAGTTCCCTCGTTCATAACAATGACCATGGCACGAACCTTATCGATGGCTGCATCATGGTAAATTTGTAGACGATAACCACTTGTTGGCGGGCCACCCTCACCAGTTGCATCAATGATGCGATAGTAGTTTGAATTCCCCGAGGGGGATTGACGAAGGTAAAAGTGCGTAGTGAATGTAAAAGCTCCAGTTGGTCTGACTGAGACACTACGGCCAAGGTTTACATGTCCATCTATCCCATCCAGAGAAAGGCCTTTTGCCATCACCCCCCTAACGCCCTGATTGGCTCCACCTAGAATTTTGGCCAATGATCCATCTGCAAGATTCTCAGGGTCACCTGATGATTCATTGAATGTAAAGTGGGCAGAGGCACCACTCAAGGTCTGCCCAGACAGAATGCCGACATGAATCTGATAAAGGACGAAGCAAAAAAGACTAAAAAGAAGTAAAGCAATTCGTCTTTTAAAATTTTCAGATAGATGTTGCGAATCCACAGCAATCAAATCAAGTAGGGGATTCTAATCCACTGTTGCCGAAACTCGCAGAAAGCGATGTTTACGGTTTGAAATGGAAGCAATTTCTCGAACAGTGACTGTTTCAGTCGATCCGTTCGTGATAACAGAGACAGTTTGAATACCAGCGGGGTCGGATGACCAAGCTTTGAGGTCATCTGAAAATTGGATGGTTAGGGTTAAATCTGTTCCAGTTAGACGCTCATAGGAGACTGTAAGATATTGGCCATCTTGAATGGATGGGTGGGGTAGATTTATGGAAGAAGAGTCAGAAGGAGATGATCCAAAGGCATACTCAAGAAGATTGGCTAGTCCATCCGCATCAAAGTCCCCATCGGCAGGTTGATTAAAATCTCCAAAATGTTGAAGCTCCCATTCGTCAGGCAAGCCGTCCGAATCTGAGTCACCAGATGGCTCTGGATTTTCAGTGCCGGGAGAGCCTCCATTTTGACTGCTGGGGCTCCAGCTTTGTGGGTCAGCAGGATCAGCACCGTCTTTAAGAACAAGAGTCCGTCCGCCACCCGATGCACTTAACGGCCATGGAGACTTGTTGTCGTAGGTGACTTCGAATATGGTTTCTCCAGTGAGAGTAGAGATGGCTATGCGTTCACCTTCATTACGAAGTTTACCATTGAAGACGCCCCCAATGGGTACCTCAGGGTGGAGATTAGCAAAAGCTACTTTGTCGCTGACAAGAATAATCCGTTCACCAGGTGCAAGCTCAGTGCCGATGGAAAATTCAAACTCAACACCATCTGAAAGGCTGACACCATCGAGGCTAGCAGGACCGCTACCGGCGTTAATGATTTCTAGGAATTCAGAATGTGTGGAATCCTTTGGGGCGTAGTAGATTTCTGAAATACGGAGTTGAAGTTCGACACTGAATGAAGCTTCTGTGAGAGGGCTCCAGTCACTCCCGTTTTGTGCGCGTGCTCTGAGGGTAAGTGCCTTTGTGATCTGTAGAGATTCGCCCTGCCGAGCCTCAGGGTTGATTGATCCATCGGAAAGACGAGGATCAGAACCGTCAGTGGTGAAGTAGAGATCTCCCTGAGAAGAAGAAATATTGAGGATTGAGCCACTTTCAATGCGCCCCCCATGCTGGCTGAGAGTCGGTGGATCTAATGCTGGATACAGGTTACGACTACGAAATTGAGTAAGGACAGTCGCAGGACGTTGCTGAAAATATGTGTTGGTCATCCACTGAGATTCCTTAGCCCAGTCAGTATCGGGGTCGTAGGGGTCAGAAGCGCGATGGGTGTCGCCCCAACGAGCAGACTCCGCGACAAGGGGCAAACTAACTTCTTCTGCAAGACGATTCCATGTGGCAGAAGCACGAGAGTGAGTGAGCGCACCACCATTATTGAAAAGTTTGTGAACACGGTCAGCAAAAAATAGCTGGTAGCCAGGGTCTTTAGCTAGGATCTGATGGAGTCCAGTTGCACGACTCGCAAAATTAAGGCCTGTAGCGTTCTGGTTGAGACTCCACAACGTGCGCTCTGAGTCCCAACTAAAGAACCACCACCCTGGGCTATCCACACCTCGATTACGAGCGGCCCGCCAGTTGCCCTTATCCCAATCAGTATTGCCGCTGAAGAAGTTAAGTATCATGTAGTCTACAAAGTTCTCCATGTCGACAAGCTGACGCATGTCCTGCCAAGGCCGATTACCAGCCACTACTTCATTTGCGACAGGGAACATTGCATCCCAAGCATCAATAGTACCATCCAACACTTCAATTTTACCAGCTGTCTTGTTGAAGTCTTGTACAACATCGTAATCCTCGGGATCACCGCCATGATTCTCAGCCATCATTTCGGCTTCAGCACGTTCATACATATGGAAAAATCCCCAATAAAGTCCGTTAATGTAGACATGGACATGAGATTGGTTAATGGTCTCATGCCCCATCTCAGTTCTAATTGCTCGATGCCATTGATCACGTAGGAAGGTAGCACGAAGGCGTTGCTGGCCATTGGGATGAATCCAAGAATCTCCGTTCTGTCCTCTAAGTATGACGTTGTTGAACTTCTTTGCTCGAATATTCTCAAAGAGCTGATATTCAAGTCGTCCAGCACCATAACGGTCACGAAAGACCAAACGCATGTTGTGCTTTGGACGGGAAGGCTGCCGACTAGCATTACCCTGCATTCGAATGCCGCAATCGACCTGTTTGTCATCCGCCCAAGCGAAATCCATGAGCTCAAGA
Source organism: uncultured Opitutia bacterium (assembly GCA_913048125.1). Classification (GTDB taxonomy): domain Bacteria; phylum Verrucomicrobiota; class Verrucomicrobiia; order Opitutales; family JABJCN01; genus JABJCN01. Next base: position 15,267 of record CAJWWL010000039.1, read on the forward strand.
GAGGCGGGAATTTCCCAGTCAATGCCCTTGGCAGTAGGGTGTGAGTATATGCCAGGGCTATTGCCAAACATAGCATCAATATCGACAGAGATAGCGAGGGTAGGATGGCTACGAAGGGCAGGAAGAATACGATCCTTGTAAGTGTTGGAAGCGGTAATTCTGGGGTCCATGGCGTAATCTGCATTCTGGCCAGTAGCCCAGACTGAAGGGTAGCCTTCAGGACGAACAGGTTGCTGAATTACATGCTCAAGGAAGAGGTAGGTTTGTGTATCGGTGTTACTAGGTTCGTAGCCATCAAGAAAAGCACGGACACGCAAAGTAGTTGTAGTGGAAACTGGCAGGGGCTTTTCGTAGATGAAAGCCGAAGGATTCTGGGGATCAGGGAGGCTGCCATCGGTGGTGTAGTAGAGAGTTGCCTCAGAGGTAGCGCAGGTGATTGTTAGCTGGAAGGGGATTTCATAGAAACCACGATCGTGACTAAACTTAGTGTCTTTGACAAAGCCAGCAAGGCCAGAAGGAGAATTGGACTTGCCGGGAGTAGGCGTCGCGAAAAAGACGACCTGCCCAAGATCAGTGGCACCATATGAGAAGTCTGTACGCTGTCTGGGATAGTCAAAAAAGTAACTACCGAAAAAGCCATTTTTGTGTACTAATGCGAGGAAGCCTCCTTTATTACTTCCGATCTTAAAATTTGTATGAAGCTCCCCTTTTGGTGCTACTTCATCCCGACCAGATGCACGAATAATGAGACGGGCTCCTGCCGCGAGAGTAGTTCCTGCAGGAAATGCCCATCGTTCTAGATTGTCTAGATCATCAGTGAGGAACCACTGTGAAAGATCTGTAGCAGAGGAACTGGTGTTTTCAATTTCAATCCAGTCAGAAGATTCACCGAACTCATCAGTTATGCCATTGTTATTGGCGGCAAGAAACTCTGTGATTTTAAGACCACTAGTAACTTCCACATGAACATCGGCGGTGGCTTTCCGGTCACCGAAATTATTTTCCACGTTTAGAAAAAAGGTGCGAGGACCCATGACTTTGATCGTTTTTGTGGTTTTTTCCTGCAGAATGCCGTCTAAGTAAACCTTGTCGGCGTAGTCAACATCCCAAGATAGAGTCACCTCCCCCCCCGGAACGATAATGGCAGGATTGACTACAAAAGAGACCACTTGAGGCCGATCATCAATAATAACCTCAGCCTCGGCAGAGCGAACACCATCGGAGTCTTCAACGGTAAGTACGTAGGTGGTATCTGTAAGGACTTGTACTTCGGCGGTCCCTGTAAGCGAATCGACGATTATACCCCCGGGGTTAATCGTACCGGACGCTCCATCCGAGAGAGACCATGATAGGAGGATTTTGTCTCCTGTATGCACAGCTTCCGATGAAACTTCAAACTGATGGATTACAGGACCTGGCAAAACATCTGGTCCAGCAGATTGGTTCTTGAGGACTTGTTCGTCATTCAGAGCGTGATCATAGATTCTAAATTCGTGGATTTGTCCGTCAAATGGGGGTACCCATGAGTAGTGAGAACGTCCTAGCCAAGCGTTCTCATCTGGAAAGTCTGCAAGTGCTACAGGCATGGAGGTTGTACCTTGTATCTCTCCATCAATGTAGAAAATAGCAAGTGAGGTATCCTCGTGAATGCTAACCACTAGGTGGTTCATGGTCTTGCCGTCCCCAGAAAGCTGGTCGGCTGCGTTAACCTTTTTTTCAGGACCGTTTGCAGCGATACCTAAACGAGCATGACGTGGAGAACTACCAGTTCTAGGGGTAAGATAGAGATAGTTTCTATCGTCTTTGCCAAATTCGAATATGCGTGCCCAGCTTTCAGATGCGGGACCGTCCCAGATAACCCAAGCCTCAAGCGTAGCATCCTCATGGCCAGAAAGTAGCCCAGAGGGAAGGTTCACAAAATCGTTAACTCCATCGAGCCGGATGGAGCCCGATCCAGTAAGTTTCGCACCACCTTCAAATGATCCGTGCTTCTGGCCAACTGAGTCAATAGCTGTAGTTTCAAAGCCCTCAAAACCATAGCGGTGAATTAGCTTAGCCTCGCTGTAGCTTATGAAGACAGATAAGAGCCAAGCAATTGCTAAGGCGGGTAAAAGCTGTAGTCGGTTCCTGTGAGACCAAAACGTCATTTTATGGTCAACTTGAAAGCCTAGGGGGATTCTACAACGATACGAATAAAGCGCGCGGACTGAGTAGTAATGTCTGTCTTATCTCGAAGGGTAATTATATTGTAATCACCTTCATTAACGGAAGTGAGGATTTCAGTTGTACCATTACCAGAGTGCCAATCACCCAGTTGATCAGCAACTTCGATGGTGTAGGTTAGCGGGCCTGCATCAGCAAGCTTACGGTATGTCACTGTAAGGTACTGACCCGCGTCAATGCCGGTAGAAGGAAGGTTAGCGGAGGCGGGGTTTGCCGGATTGGAACCAAGCGCATATTCAAGTAGGTTCGCGAGACCATCGTTATCGAAATCAGCAGTGGCAAGCTGATCAGCATTGCCGAAGTAAAGTTGTTCCCAATCATCTGGCATGCCATCTGAATCAGAGTCACCGCCACCTAGGCCGGGATAGGCACCGGGGGATGGAACTAGCGATTCCCAGTTAACAGGATCTTGCGCCCAGAGAGAG
>CAJWWL010000040.1 GCA_913048125.1 uncultured Opitutia bacterium
ATTTATTCAATTTTTTTTTAGTATTCTTTTTTGGTAAACAATAACCATATTTTTTTAGAGTTTGGTTTTCATTTACTTCTGTAGCACAAATTGGCCCTTTTTCAGTATTATAACATATATTATGTGTTTTCCATTTATATTTAAAGGGAAATATAAAATGAAATATAAAATGGATAAAATTGGAATGTTTTGGGGCAGCACTACTGAAATGACTTCTTTGGCTGCTGAATTAATTCAGGAAGCGCTTGAGAGTTTTGATCATCATGTTGAAAGCTTTGACGTGGGTAGTACTGGTGTTGACCCTATTCTTACCTACTCCAACGTCATCATTGGATGTCCAACTTGGAATGTCGGTGAATTGCAAGATGACTGGGACATGTTTTACTCTGAATACCAAGGACTTAAGTTTGATGGCATTACTGGTGCTTTCTTCGGCGTTGGTGACCAACTTGGATACAGTTGCAATTTTTTAGACGCTGTAGGCTTACTCGCTCGTCCTTTTGTCGAAAACGGAGGAACCCTCATCGGGCAATGGCCCACTGACGGGTATGACTTCGATGAGTCAATTGCTTTGGAGGGAGATAAGTTCCTTGGCCTTGGTCTTGACTACGACAACCAAGAGACATTATCGGAAGAAAGAATCAAGTCTTGGACGGAATTGATTCAATCTAGTTTTAAGTAATTACGTCTAAAAATTTGCGAACAATAATAGCCAGAAATTCCCTTTGTGGTGAACAATAGGCATTATTTTATCCGTGGATATCTACCTCGACTTCGACGTCTGCATCATAATCGACTCCTTCAATCCCGAAGCCAAATAGGCGTAGAAACTCTTCCTGATAACCCTTGAAGTCAGCTAGTTCATCAAGGTTTTCAGTATTGATACGTACCCATGTCCCTGCGACTTTCTGTTGGATGTCTGGAAGCATCTCCCAGTCATCGAGTCGGATACGTCCATCTTCGTCAGTGGGGATGTCATTTCCGTTGCACAGGCGATCACGATACAGACGGTCCATTTGCTCAATGCAGCCTTCGTGATTGCCAGCCGCTTTCATGGTCTTGAAGAGAATTGAAATATAAAGAGGTACAACAGGTATTGCCGAACTAGCTTGTGTGACCAACGCCTTATTTACTGAAACCAAGGCTCTACCATTTAGATCTGAAAGCTTTGCATTGATTGATCTCACTGCACGGTCAAGGTCTGCCTTTGCTCGACCTATCGTGCCGTTGGTGTAGATAGGCCAAGTGACTTCAGGGCCAATGTAGGAATAGGCGATGGTTTGTACACCTTGTGCAAGCACGTTGGCATCTGTGAGGGCATTCATCCATCGCTCCCAGTCTTCACCGCCCATGACCTTAACCGTGTTCTCGATGTCATCATCGCTGGCAGGATCAATAGAAACGGTGCTCACTACCTTCTTGTCGGTATCAAGGTTCTTATTTTCAAAGGAATCCCCGATCGGTTTAAGTACCGCCTTCCAGGTTTGGCCGGTTTCTGGATCCACACGACGAGGGGAAGCCAAGCTGTAGATCACTTGGTCGACTTGGCCAACGCTTTCACGGATGGCCTCAATGGTCTGCTGTTTCATCTCGTCAGAAAATGCATCGCCATTGAGACTCTTCGCGACAAGGCCAGCCTCCTTAGCTGCTTTGTCAAATGCGCAGGCGTTGTACCAGCCAGCACTAGCGGTGCGGCCTTTTTCAGAGGGTTTTTCAAAGAAAACGCCAATTGTGTCAGCACCACACCCGAATGCCGCGGCAATCCTTGAGGAGAGACCGTATCCTGTAGATGAACCTACGACAAGAACCCGCTTAGGTCCATCTTTGATGGGACCTTGTTTTTTTACATAATTGATCTGCTGTTGGACATTTTGTGCGCATCCAGTTGGATGAGACGTGAGACAGATGAATGAGCGAACTCTGGGTTTTACTACCATATTGGGATTGGATTGAATTTATTCGCTCTATTTTCAGGGGCCAGATCCTCCATTGGTCAAGCCCTCTTATTATATCTTTCAGAGATTCCCAATGCAGAATAGCATTTCTTGGCGTTCGCCACCTTTCCGAATGGTGGCACGTTGATAGATGCGGTTGCCTACAATAACGGGTGATGCCATGAGCTGATCGCCGAGCCTAGTCTTTGTGATGATTTCAAAGGCTTCGGGTGTGGCTTTGAATATGAAGAAGTCGCCAGCCTCGTTACCTACGTAGAGTTTATCTCCGACTAGGGTTGGGGATGCACTAATTGTACCACCAAGCCGGCCCCTCCAGAGGGTTTCTCCAGTGGCTGAGTTCCAGCAGTATCCAATACCTCCATCGGTTGCGGCATATAGATGTCCGTCCTTTATGATCATGGAGGGAACGTAGACTCGGGTTTTATTTTTCCATACGACCTCTCCTGTGCCATCTGCTCGCATGGCACTTACATGGTTTGTGGGATAACCTCCGCTAGTGAAGATGTGTATGCCGTCGGTAACAGGAGTGGAAACGCATTCGGTCGTTGCTCCATCAAATTCCCAGTTTAATTGCCCAGTGCTTGGGTCTAGACTCGTCACTAGATCACAGCCGGTGAGGATAAGTTGTTCTTTCCCTTGAAGCCTGAAGATGACAGGGGAGGGGTAGTTGGGTTTTTGGGGACGCTTTCTGGACCATTTAACTTTTCCTGTTCTTCGGTCGAGTGCTGTAGTTACACCAGCCTTCTTGTTGTCGGCTGCTACGATTAGGAGGTCTTTGTAGACCAGTGGTGTTGAGCCATACCCCTGATGTACTACATAATCAGTGATTCGAGTCTGCCAGAGGATTTTTCCGGAGGATAACTCAAGCGCAGTTGTCCATGCTGCGCCAGCATTTGGAAAATTGAAAAAAATTCGATTTCCATCACAGGAGAGGGAACCGTTGGCTTGTGAGGCCTTTTTGTTGTGTCGCATGAAGCCACCCTTGTGAATCTCCTTTTGCCAAATTATTTTTCCAGTACTTCGTTCATAGGCGATAGCGAACTGTGTTTGGCTTTTTTGATCAGCAGTTAAAAGGACAACCTTGTCTCTGACCACGATAGGAGTGCCATGTCCTAAACCGGGAACCGGAGCCTTCCATATGACATTTTCTGTGGTGCTGAATTGTGTGGGCGGGTTCTGCCTCTCTGGAGCAATGCCATTGTGAGTTGGACCTCTCCAATTGGGCCAATCTGTATCTAGGAATGTGGGTGTTTCCTCAGCTTTTGCGATCATAGCGAATGACAAGAACGTAGTTACACCCAGAAGGACTTTGTAATTCATCCCTTGAAGCAAAGTTCGTTTCTTTGCATGTTTCAATCCTTCCTTGTCATTGGGGATTGTATGCAAAGGATGCTTTATTCCTAAACACATGAACTTTGGAGCTATATTTGATTGGGATGGTGTCGTGATTGACTCTGCCTTGCAACATGAACGCAGTTGGGAGATGCTAGCTGAAGAAGAGGGGCGACCGCTTCCTCCTGACCATTTCGAAAAGGGTTTTGGGAAGGTCAATAAGGTGATCATACCCAACTTACTTGGCTGGACAGATGATCCGGTCGAAATTGATCGACTTGGCCAACGTAAGGAGGAGCTTTACCGTGAATTACTTCGGGAAAATCCTTTGTCCGAGTTGCCTGGCGTGCGCAGTTTGCTCAAGTCATTGCAGACGGCTGGTATTCCAGCTGTTGTTGGCTCTTCAACGCCTCGCCGTAATCTTGAGGTTGCTATAGATCTGCTTGGACTAGAAGGGTACTTTAAAGATCTTGTCTCAGCCGATGATGTGACTCATGGAAAGCCCGATCCCGAAGTCTTTCTTAAGGCCGCTGATAAGGTTGCTTGCAAGCCTTCTCAGTGTGTAGTTTTTGAGGATAGTCTGCACGGAATTGAAGCTGGTCTGAAGGGAGGCATGAAGGTGGTCGCTGTAGCCACAACTCACCCCCAAGACAGGCTTTCTTCGGCCCACAAGGTTGTAGAGCGTCTAACTGAAATTGATCTGCCCGCCCTTCAATCGCTTTTTACCTCTTATCCTTAACCCCAGTTCCAAATTGCTCATGAATCCTCTTAAATGGAAGCTACATTGGCAGATTCTTGCCTCTTTATCACTAGCATTTGCCACTGGCATTTTTTTGAACGGTCCTGCGCATCCAGTCGATGGAGAAGCTCCTGCCTGGGTGGCTTCTGCAAAGTACTACATCAGCTTTCCAGGTACGCTTTTTCTCAATGCGCTCAAAATGATAGTAGTACCCTTGGTGGTTAGTTCTATCGTATTGGGAATTCTCAACGTAGGTGCGGAAAAGGATTTTGGTCGCCTTGGCATAAAGACCCTCGGCTTCTACGTGCTTACGGGCCTACTTGCTGTGGTTGTCGGTCTGATGATGGTTAATCTCCTTCAGCCAGGAAACGTTGACCCTGAGATTCATGCCCAAATGAAAATTCAGGGAGAATCAGCCGACTCCGGCAAGGTAGCTGGCGCCCTCGAGAACGCAGAGCGCGGCAGCAGGGGTTTTCTTGAAATCTTTATTCGGATGATTCCGGTAAACCTTTTCGCCGCAGCTTCAGAAGGCAAGTTATTGGGGCTTATCTTCTTCAGTCTTCTCTTTGGTTATTTTGCTTCGCGATTGCCTGAAAAGCAAAGAAACACACAGTTCGCTTTCTGGGAGAGTCTCAATACTGCGATAGTAAACCTCACGCAGTTCATTATCCGCTTTGCTCCAATCGGTGTCTTTGGACTTGTTGCGCCAACCATTATCGATACAGGCTGGGGGCTTTTCAAGGTAATGGGTGTGTTTGCGGTAACGGTCGTGGCTGCATTATGTATTCACTTCCTTATCACCCTCCCACTTCTCCTTCGTCTACTGGGTAAGGTAAAGAATCCCTACCGCCATCACCGAGCAATGGCTCCAGCCCTACTGACCGCATTCTCCACCGCTTCTTCGTCTTCTACTCTGCCTCTCACAATGAGCTGCGTTAATAAAAACGCAGGTGTTTCCAAAAAGATTACAGGCTTCACTCTTCCTCTTGGCGCAACGGTAAACATGGACGGCACTGCACTTTATGAATGTGTGGTAGTGATCTTTCTTGCGCAGCTCTTCAATGTCCAGATGGAGTTTGCCGATCAGTTTCAAGTCGTGCTACTGGCTTTACTAACTTCAATCGGTGTCGCCGGTATCCCTTCAGCTAGTCTGGTTGCTATAATCGTAATTCTTAATGCCGCAGGTTTTTCCGCTGAAAACATAGCCATGGGAGTGGGTATTGTATTAGTGGTCGATCGTGTTCTCGATATGATACGGACAGCCGTGAATGTCTTCGGTGATAGTTGCGCTGCAGTTGTAATTGCACGCTCTGAAGGAGAGAAGGGCGTCCTCGAGTAGGGGAGCGTAATGTTGTTTAAGCTTCAGTCCGAATATCAGCCTCAGGGGGATCAGCCTCAGGCTATAGATGCACTTGTTCGCTCAATTGAAGACGGTAATCGCTTCCAGACTCTACTCGGGGTAACTGGTTCAGGTAAGACCTTCACTATGGCGAATGTAATCCAGCAGCTTCAGCGTCCTGCCTTGGTGATCTCTCACAACAAGACCCTTGCTGCTCAACTCTTCTCAGAATTTAAAGGATTTTTTCCTCAGAACGCAGTCGAATACTTCGTTAGCTATTACGACTATTATCAGCCTGAAGCCTACATACCGCAGACTGACACTTACATAGAGAAGGACTCTTCTATCAATGATGAGATTGAGCGCCATCGGATCGCTGCATCCAGTTCCCTAATCAGTAGGCGCGATGTAATTGTTGTGGCCAGCGTTTCCTGCATCTATGGGCTCGGTTCTCCCGAGGATTTTCTTGCGATGAAGATCAATCTGAGCACCGGTGACGAAATCCCTCGTGAACGGCTTTTGGAACGCTTAGTTGAAAACCTTTACACTCGTAACGATCTTGTTCTTTCGCGGGGTAATTTTCGTGTGCGAGGTGAGATTATAGATATTTTTCCTGCTTACATGGAGAGCGCAATTCGTGTCGAACTATGGGGTGATGAAATTGACGGCATCTACGAACTCAACGCGCTAACTGGCGAGGTGGGACAACCCATTCAGCAGTTTGATCTCTACCCAGCCAACCAATTCATTACCCAGCGACATAAACTAGAAAAGGCTATACACGAAATTCGTGATGAACTTGATGGGCGTGTAACACATTTTGAGAATAACAACCTTCTCGTTGAAGCCCAGCGTATTCGTATGCGCACTGACTATGATTTGGAAATGCTTCAAGAGATGGGTTTCTGCAGCGGTATAGAGAACTACTCTCGGCATCTTAGCGGGAGAAAGACTGGTGATCGACCATTCTGCCTTCTAGATTTTTTCCCTGATGACTTTCTTCTTTTCATAGATGAATCTCATGTCTCTCTCCCCCAGATTGGAGCGATGTTTAAAGGCGACCGGTCTCGAAAAGAACGCTTGGTCGAACATGGTTTTCGTCTGCCCTCAGCTTTGGACAATAGACCCCTGCAGCCAGAAGAGTTTGAGTCTATTACTGGTCAGACTGTATATGTTTCGGCAACTCCCGCTCAGACCGAACTACAAAAATCACCTATGATTGCTGAGCAGATCATTCGCCCAACAGGACTACTAGATCCAACAATGGAGGTTCGGCCCATAAAGGGTCAGGTTGAGGACGTAATTGGTGAAATTCAGCAAGCCGCTGAAGCTGGAGAACGCACGCTCGTGACCACTTTGACCAAGCGCATGAGTGAAGATCTAGCTAGTTTTCTCCGTGAGGCTGGAGTACGCGTTGAATATCTTCATTCAGACATTGATGCCATTGAACGTGTAGAAATTCTAAGGAATCTTCGCCAGGGGCGATTCGATGTACTTGTCGGGGTCAACTTGCTACGCGAAGGTCTCGACCTTCCAGAGGTTGCACTGGTTGGTATATTGGATGCTGATAAGGAGGGTTTTTTGCGAAGTACTACTAGCCTCATCCAGACCGCAGGACGAGCTGCCCGACATATCGAAGGACGCGTTATACTTTACGCTGACAACATTACAGACTCCATCCGACAGGCCCTCGATATCTCAAAAGTTCGCCGAGAAAAGCAGATGGCTTACAATGAAGAACACGGCATCACTCCCAGAAGTGTAGCTCGGGCAGATCAGGTTAGCCTCCACGCTCCAGGACGTGATAATGAGAAGGAGCCTCAGTCTATGGCCGTTGCCGAAGACTCCCCGCAGGACGTGCACAGTGTGATAGCACAACTCGAATCCGAGATGTTGGAAGCTGCCAACTCACTAGAATTTGAGAAGGCCGCTATGCTACGTGATCAGATTCAATACCTCAAAACCGGTGACAAACCCAAGACCTATCGCCGCGGCAAGAAATACAAGCAGGGCGCATAGTTTTTTTACCAACTAGTGATTTGAGGTTGAGGCTTTAAGCTTCAGTGCTTTCCATCAATTCATGCAGACCATTCTTGGCGAACTCTCGTGGACCACTAGTTGGTGGATGGTTTGTGTCACCATGTTAATTTTGGTCGGTGGCTTGCTTTGGTGGGGCTATGGAGGAAACGTTGCCGTTGCAAAAGTTCGTGCTGTTGCCATTAGCTTAAAGTTTTGTGGGTTTGCCTTGTTGGTGATCTGTTTACTTGAGCCTTTATGGCGAGACCGTAGCCCAAAACCGGGTGCCAATTTGCTGGCCGTAGTCGTAGATGAAAGTCGAAGCCTTCAAATTCTCGAATCAGATTTGGAGGGCTCGCGAGCTCAACAACTAAAAGCCGCACTTACATCTGGAGCGAAGGACCAAGGATGGCTGAATCGTTTGGAAGGGTTTTTCCAACTGCGTAGATTCACCATGGGGACTCGGCTATCTGCTCTTGAAAATTTTGAAGATTTGAAGTTCGAGGAACAATCTACCTCGCTACAGTCTGCCTTGAAGAATATCAAACGCAGGTTTCAAGGGCGTCCTCTTGCTGGTGTCTTATTATTTACCGACGGTGGAGCGACAGACCTTTCTGATGATCTCGAGCTTGAGGGTTTACCTCCGATTTTTCCTGTATTGCCGGGTTCAGGAACTATGCTAGCTGACTTGTCAGTTACTGACCTTAGGGTCTCTCGTAGTCAATTTGAGGATAGTCCTGTGACTTTGCAGGCTAAGGTTTCTTCAAATGGGCTGGAGGGGCGTTCTGCGATACTGAAATTAATCGATGAGTCTGGCGTGGAGGTCTCTCGTGAGTCTCAGGTTCTGGGTGAAGGCGGTGATTCTCAAGGGGTACGTTTCAGGTTCAGACCAGAAAAACCGGGATTTTCTTTCTACAAAATGGAAGTGTCTTTAGATGAGTCCACAGCAACGAATGACATTGAAGGAAATATTCCAACTTCGGTGTTTACTGAAGCTACGCAGGCAAACAATACGATCACTGCAGTAGTCGATCGGGGTGGAGGACCCTTTCGAATTCTTTATGTATCGGGTCGACCGAATTGGGAGTTCAAGTTTCTGCGCCGAGCCTTACAAGAAGAGGACGAACTCGACTTGGTGGGTCTAATACGAATCGCCAAGAAGGAAGCTCGCTTTGATTTTCGCGGTCGTACAGGGGAGTCTAGCAACCCTTTGTTTCGCGGGTTTGGCGAGGAAGATGAAGACGAGACTGAGCAGTATGATGAGGCAGTTCTCGTGAGGATGAATACCCGTGATGCAGATGAGTTGGCCAGAGGCTTCCCAAAAGAAGCTGAAGAACTGTTCTCTTACCATGCGGTAATTGTTGACGACTTGGAGGCTGATTTTTTCAAGACATCTCAACAGGCGTTGCTGGAAGAATTCGTGAGCCGTCGTGGAGGTGGTTTTCTGATGCTGGGTGGCTTGGAGTCCTTCAGAGAAGGAAATTATGCTCGCACGCCTGTCGGCAGAATGCTTCCAATTTACCTACACCCTAGGGGAAAAGGCAATCCTGCTGAATATCGTTGGAAGTTGACCCGAGAGGGTTGGCTCATGCCATGGGCCCGTCTGCGTTCTAGCGAGGTGGAGGAGCAAGAGGTCCAAGCCAGGGTGCCACCGTTCCGAGTTGCAAATCTATCTAGTGGAATCAAGCCTGGTGCCATAGCTGTTACTGAACTCGAAAGAGAGGAAGGGGAAGAGCCATTGTCCGGGCTCATAGGACATCGATTTGGTCGAGGTAGGGTGATGGCGTTGACTGTTGGAGATATTTGGCGTTGGGGTCTACGCGATCCAGAACTACAAGATGACATGGCTCGTTTTTGGCGTCAGTGCCTCAGAAGGCTAGTTGCCGATGTTCCTGATCGTATTTCTGTCGAAATTAAAAAATCAAAAGATGTGGGCAGTCAGGCTGTGGACCTCGAGATTCGTGCTTTTGACGAGGAGTTTAAACCTCTTGAGAATGTGGAGGTTCGTTTGAAGCTTACTGAACCGATCGGTGGTACGATCGAATTGGATGGAGAGCCATCATCTAGAGAAGCAGGCCTATTTGTGACTAGTTTCTTGCCGAAGGTGCCTGGAGTTTATCGGGTTGAAGTTAAGGTGTTAGACGAGACGGGAAATGTTTTGGGAGAAGCGCAATCGGGCTGGGTAGCTAACTTCGAGGCCGATGAATTTCGATCTTTGGAATTCAACCAAGATTTGTTGGCGCGTCTTGCCAGAGAAACCGGTGGCGAAGTAGTTGATTTAGATGAGCTTGATTCTCTTGCGGACCGGCTTCCTGAATTAGAGGCGCCTGTGATGGAGATTTGGTCGCGACCTTTGTGGCACAACCCTTGGGTATTCTTTTGCGCATTAGGATTATTTGGTGCGGAGTGGCTTTTACGTAGGATGAAAGGGTTGCCGTGAAGCAACATGTTTTTTTTACCTTTTTATGGGTGGCCAGTAGTTTGAGCCTTTGGTCTGTGCCAGAGGTTCTAGTTGCTGTTGGTGCCCACGGTAATGAGGAGTTTGGCAAAAAATTCACTCGCTGGGCGAATGCTTGGAAGGATGCTTGTTCGAAGGGCGGAGCTACTTTTTCAATGATTGAAAAGCCTATTGGCGACACTTCGCCAAGCGAACAAATCAAAGCTTGGTTATCCTCGCGGTCAGATGGTGATTCTTCCCTGTGGATTATTTTTATTGGCCATGGGACTTTTGATGGTAAACGAGCTAAGCTCAACTTACGAGGACCAGATGTCTCGGCTACCGAACTTGCAGCTTGGATCAAACCTGTGAAAGCTCCTGTTGTTTTCTTCAATACCGCTTCTTCAAGTTCACCATTCATCTCAGCGATTTCTGGTGCGAATCGCGTAATTATAACTGCCACCCGTAGCGGAGGTGAGCAAAATTTTGCCCGCTTTGGAGAGTATCTATCAGTTGCTATCGGCAATGCAGACGCCGATCTTGACAAGGATGGCCAGACCTCCGTGCTGGAAGCCTTTCTTGTGGCATCTCGTCAACTCTCAGACTTCTATGATGCTGAAGGTCGTTTAGCTACCGAGCACCCCTTGATTGACGATAATGGTGATCAACTGGGTACACCTCCTGAATGGTTTCGGGGGGTTCGACCAGTAAAAAAGTCTGTCGATGGTTCGCCAGATGGCTACCGAGCCCACCAGTTTCATCTTGTTCTTGGTGAACAGGAGAAGCTTATTCCTGAAGAGCTGCGTAGGGAGCGTGATGCTTTAGAGGTAGAGGTCTACAAACTACGTGACCAAAAGGCTCAGTTGCCTGAAGAAGAGTACTACCAAAAGCTGGAAACTATCTTGCGTAAGATTGGAAGAATCTACGAACAAGCCGGCTAAGACAGTACGATCTGGACTCCTCGGTTCAAATGCAGATCTCGTTTGGCCGAACCTCCACATATGGAAAGTTCTAAAAGTCCGTCACTGTTAAGGATCGCTAGACGCTCACCCTCTCTAACTGCAGAGTAGTGGGGGACTAGTGGGAATTGATGAGTGCCACATTCTATGGTGAAGGTTTCGTTTGGCATTTCTATAATATCCTCTTGGCGGATATTGGAGATTGCATTCCCAAACTGGTCAAAGTGAAGGATTTCTCCTGTAGTGTGGCATTCGTCAAACTTGGGGTTAGGCATGTCTAGTTCCCGGATAGAGGGGGCTGGGCGTCCCATTTCCATTGGGCGGATGCCGTTTGCTAGGGCAGCGGCAGCAGGAGCAAATAAAGCTAGTCCGTCAAAACTTTGGTGTGCATCCCACCATTCGGTATTTTTATTGAGGTAGTAGATCGCATGGGGGCCCATCTTGCTAAGCAGCAGTGAGAATATTCCATTATCTGGTCCAATTAGCCACTGATTAGCGACGTAGGCGAGGAGTGGTTCGCGTTCCGACCCAACTCCAGGATCTATGACAGCGATGTGGATAGTTCCATCAGGGAAATAAGGCACACTCCTCTTGAGGCACCATGCCGCCTCAGTTGTGTTTTGTGGTGGGATGTCATGAGATATGTCAACGATTTGGGCATCAGAGTGCAGACTTAGAATGCGCCCCTTCATCGCTCCAACATAGCCGTCTTTTGTTCCAAAGTCGGTGGTGAGTGTTATCAGTGCCATAATGCGTCCTTGTTTTTAGGTTGCAGGGTATTTAGTGGCCGTGTTGGGGCCGGCACGGACCGGTTTAAGTAATTTGAAAAGTCGAGTCCAAAGAAAGATGTTTGTTAAAAGAATTTAAGAGCAAATTGCTGTTAATGTTTCCGTTGTATTTTATACCTACAACTTCCGTTAGGATCTATTTCCTGTCAAATCTCTCAGGTGATATTTTTGAAACAATTTTACAGACCACGCATTCTAACCCATATTCCCCTTTTACAATCGTGGGCACTTAACTTTTTTTGACGCCATACAACTCCCAAACATTTGAACACAAAATTCGTTTAATGACTCTTTTATAATGTTGTCCCGATACATCCTTCTTACTCTGTTATTTGCCATTAACTTGCATGCTCTCGATTGGCCTCAGTGGCGTGGTCCTGAGCGATCTGGCGTATCGACTGAAACTGGTCTTCTGCAGGTTTGGCCAGATGGCGGGCCTAAGCTACTTTGGGAGGAAGGTAAAGTCGGTCAGGGTTACTCAAGTTTAGCTATATCAGAAGGGCGTATTTTTACGATGGGGGACAAGGACGGAAGTAGCCACCTCTTCGCGTTAAAACTGGAGGATGGTTCTTCCCTATGGTCTTTGAGGGTTGGTAAAGCCGGAGGGAATTATTCGGGTACTCGTGGTACGCCTACCGTGGACGGAGATACCGTTTATGCATTAGCTCAGTTTGGAGATTTAGTCTGTGCCGACGTCGCCACCGGTCAAATCCGCTGGCGAAAGAATCTTGGTGAAGATTTCAGTGGTTCATCAGGTGGATGGAATTACAGTGAGTCTGTACTGGTTGATGGTAATAATGTCATTTGTTCCCCCGGAGGAAAGGAAGCAACAGCCTTAGCCCTTAATAAGATTACTGGAGCCGTGGTTTGGAAGACATCTCTACCTGAGGCTGGGCAATCCCACTATTCTTCATGGGTGGTTTCCAATGGCGCTGGCATTAAGCATTATGTGCGACTGTTTGCTGGTGGTACCTTTGGTATCGCCGCCGCAGACGGAAAGTTTCTCTGGAAATATGATCGCTTAGGCCGAAATACGGCTAATATTCCGACACCGATTCCTTTTGGCGATTACGTATTCACTGCCGCTGGTTACGGCAAAGGAGGTGCACTTCTCAAGCTTGTTCGTAGTAGCTCTGGTATCGAAGCTCAAGAGGTCTACTACAATAATGAACTCAAAAATAAGCATGGTGGCGTTGTTAAGATAGGCGAGTACTTGTACGGCGACTTTGATGACCGAGGTCGTCCTTGGTGTGCGAAAGCTCTCACAGGAGAAGTGTTATGGCGTCGCGATAGTGGAGGTGCCGGTAGTGGTTCTGCATGCGTCACCTTTGCTGACGGTCGACTCTATTTTAGATACCAGAACAAAATCATGGCTTTGATTGATCCTTCACCAGAGGGTGGCTTTCGACAAATTAGCTCATTCGAGATTCCAGACGGGATGAAGCAGAGTTGGGCCCATCCAGTCATCAGTGGAGGGCGGCTCTTCTTGCGCGGTAATAATAAAATCCTTTGTTACGACATCACCGATCCTGACCGCAGTCCCAAGCCTGCCATTTCTAGGAGCCTACGTATGTGGAAGGATAATACAGGTAACTTTCAAGTCGAAGCCATCTACAAAGGCCAACGTGGAGGCAATGTGGTTTTAGAACGCAAAGACGGTTCTGTGATTCAAGTGCCGCTATTCCGCCTGAGTCCTTCAGATCAGAAACTTATCCGTGGAAATTAATATCTGAGTTGCTACTCTTTTACAGGATTTCGGCCAATGACTGGAAATTGTTCCAGTTCAATGGTGGAACCACTAACGGGGCGAAAGTCTCCTGCGACGAAAGGCAGGGTCATACGAGCAATTTCGTCTGGAGTTTGAATGGATCCGCGGGGTGCGAATTCGCGCGGAATTTTCTGATGCCAATCTTCAGGGAGGCCCTCCTTTATTTTGCGAATTCGTTCGTTTTCGGAAAGAACCCATCCGAGGTTGAGCTGGTAGGAGCAGATACCGAGCGTACTATGTAGGTGGTCACCGAGACTTCGAGTCAGAGTCATCAGTGCGCCTTTGGACATGCTGTATGCCAGTAGGTTAGCTTCGCCGCAGTAGGCATTGATACTACCTATATTAACAACTACCCCCTGATTCTTGGCTAGTGATTCAGTTGCGGCTTGAATTAGAAGCAATGGGGCGCGTGCATTAACTGCCATTGTTTGATCGAAGAGTTGAGCGTCAGTTTCGTGCAGTGTAGCTCGGGGGATGACTGCAGCATTGTTGACGAGCGCGTCGATGCCACCAAAGGACTCCTGTGCAATCTCCACTAGTTCGCAAGGCGCATTAGGGTTCGATAAATCACTAATTTTAAGAATTGCTCGTTCGCCAAGCTCAGACAGGAGGGCTTGTCCATCAGCTTCTTCTAGTCCATGGAGAACAATGTTGGCGCCCTCCGCATGGAAGCGTCTGGCCATCGCCTCACCGATGCCGGCTGTACTTCCAGTGATGAGGATGGTCTTGCCTTGGAGCTTCATCCTAAAGCGTCGAGTAGCTTCTGCGTCTCTTCTCGGTCTTTTTTGTTTTCGGCTAGTTGTTTGCGGGCTCCTTCCACTACATTGTCAGGCGCCTTGGCGAGAAACGATTCGTTGGCAAGTCGTGCTTCCGTACCAGCGATGATTTTGTCGAGTTTAGCTAGTTCTTTGGTGAGGCGGGTAGTTTCGGCTTCCTTGTCGATGGCGGAGCCAGGATCGAGGTGGAGTGTGCCTAGAGGTGTTACAGTGGCGGGAGTGGTGGCATCATCTTGTTTGGGCTCAAGGGATTTGGCGCCAATGATGCGGAGGAGTTTGTCTTTATAAGACTCAATAATCTGGCAACAGTCCTCGTCCGCCTCGTAATAAAGGGCGACATTGTTGTTGGTCGCTAGGTTGAACTGTGCCTTTAGGGCGCGGACTAGGCTGACGGTTTCGCGGATGTTTTCAATTTGGCCTTGGGCGGCGGGGTCGATCTGAATGCCTTTGTTTGCAAGGGCGTCGCGAAGGGTATTTCCGTCTCCGGGGTTTTCATATTGGATGGAGCTTTCCTTGGTGGGTTCTCCTTCCCAGTCTTGGCTGAAGTGAAGGTGGTACCATAATTCCTCCGAGATGAATGGGGTGAGTGGATGGAGGAGAAGGAGCGCCTGACGGAGGCAGAGGTCTTGAATTGCGAGACAAGTTTCTTTCTTAGCCGGATCTTGGAGTTTCGCTTTAGAGGTTTCGACGTACCAGTCGCAGAGGTCGTTCCAGATGAAGGAGTAGAGCGACTGGGCAATGGTATTGAACTGAAAGTCCTCAAAACCTTTGGCAATCTTATCTTGAGTTGCTGCAAGCTGTCCGAGAATAGCTTGGTCGTCTGTATCGAGTTGGGCGGGATCGATGCGGTCGAGGATCTTTTCGATACTGGAATTGTCCCCGGATTCGCCGGACATTTGGCGGAAGCGGGAAACATTCCAGAGCTTGGTGCAGAAGTTGCGGCCAGTTTCGACGCGAGTTTCGTCAAAGCGAATGTCGAGGCCCGTAGGGGCGATGCTCATGATGCCGTAGCGGAGTCCGTCCGCTCCGTACTCAGCGATGAGGTCTAGCGGATCAGGCGAGTTGCCGAGAGACTTCGACATCTTCCGGCCTTTTAGGTCGCGGATAATTCCGGTGAAGTAGACATCCTTGAAGGGGATGGACGCCTTAATCTCTTCCTCTGAAAGCTGGGAAAGGTCTCCATCGTCCCGACCATTGTGGAACTGAAGACCAGCCATGATCATGCGTGCGACCCAGAAGAAGATGATGTCAGGGCCAGTGACAAGCGTGGAGGTGGGATAGTATGTGCCGAGGCCTTCCTTTTCCATTAAATCTTTATCAGGCCAACCCATGGTGGCGATGGGCCAAAGCCAGGAAGAAGCCCATGTGTCGAGGACGTCATGGTCTTGCTTGAAACCATGTTCCTCGATTGGATTGCAATCGCCCTCTTCCAGCGTGCAGTAGTAGATGTCGTACTCACCGGGCTCAAGTGGAAGGGCTAGTTCAACTTCTTCGCCTGTGCCAGCTTTATGAATGCGAACAACGGTTAGTTCGTCTTTCCAGTTGCCTTCGATATAGGAATCCAAGCCCCAAGAAAGGAGTTCATCTGAGCAATTTTCATCGGTTAGGCTTACCCTTTTGTGCCATACCGGGATCCGGTGCCCCCACCAGAGTTGGCGAGAGATACACCAGTCCTTGATGTTGTCGAGCCAGTGGAGGTAGGTTTTGACCCAGCGTTGGGGATGGAACTTAATGATTTCGTTACGGACAGCTTGTTTAGCTTCTTCGATACGAGGATATTTAAGGAACCATTGGTCGGAGAGGCGTGGCTCGATAGGGACGTCGGCACGTTCAGAGAAGCCGACGTTGTTTTCATGCTCTTCTGTTTCGATGAGGTCGCCTTGTTCCTCAAGTTTTTTGAGCGTGGCCTTGCGAGCTTCAAAACGATCCATGCCACCGAACTCCTCACCAGCTGTTTCGGGATTGAGGGTGCCGTCGGGGTTAAGGCAGTCGATGATTGGGAGGTTGTGGCGCTCGCCGATTTCGAAGTCGAGTTTATCGTGGGCGGGAGTGACCTTGAGCATCCCAGTGCCAAAATCCTTCTCTATGACCTTGTCGGCGATGATGGGGATTTCGGCTGGCTGTAGGGGACGACGGACGTGTTTACCTTTGAGCTGTGGCCAGCGTTCGTCTTCTGGATGGATGGCGACAGCGGTGTCACCCATGATGGTTTCCGGGCGGGTTGTGGAGACTTGGATATATTTGCCCGGTTCCTCGACTATCTCGTAGCGAATAGTATAAAGGTAGCTTTTCTGGGGCTTCATGATGACCTCCTCGTCCGAAAGGGCAGTGAGGCTGGATGGGCACCAGTTGCACATGCGACGACCGCGGTAGATAAAGCCGTCTTTATAAAGCTTGAAAAAGGCGGCCAGGACAGCCTTTGAGTAATGTGGGTCTAGGGTTTGCGTCGTACGTTCCCAGTCACAGGAGGCTCCGAGGCTACGGAGCTGCTTAAGGATGATGCCCCCGTGCTTTTCCTTCCATTCCTGAGCGTGTTCGAGGAATTTTTCACGTCCTAGATCGTGTTTGTTAAGCTTTTGCTCGCGGAGGTGTCGTTCGACCTTGGTCTGGGTAGCGATGCCTGCGTGGTCAGTTCCTGGGAGCCAAAGGACATTTTTGCCTTCTTGGCGTGCGCGGCGAGAAAGAATGTCTTGGATGGTATTGTTGAGGACGTGCCCCATGGTCAGCACACCGGTGACGTTCGGTGGTGGGATAACTATACTGTAAGGTTCACCGTCTTTTCTAGGGTCGCCTCTAAAGCAACCCCAGTCTAGCCACTGGCTGTACCATCTTGGTTCAACATCTCCTGGTTCGTATTTCTTCGAAAAAATCATATTTTAGAATTTTGAAGGCTGGGTGAAATAGAGGATTTCAGTCCTTGAGAAAAGGGATTAATTTGGCATTTTCGCAGCAAACATGGATGTGGTCAGTCTTTTGCCGTTTTCTGTGTGAGCTAATTCTATCATGAACTCAATTGAGCAGTCTCCGCTTTACCGTCGAGTACGCCAGCATGCTGAGCGTCGCCTTTGTGGTGACACCTACCGTGAACCGTCGAGTTGGATGGAAGAGCTTCGACAGTTTGTCCGATTGGAGAAGGAGATGTTACGACGCTACCACGAAAAGCGTGATCCAGGGCTGATGGTTTGCCAGGCCTACGCTGTGATGATTGACGTTCTGCTGGAGTTTCTTTACGATAATGCAGTGCGTGGTTGGTTGCAGAATCACAAATCTCTTCCCACGGCGATGGCTATTATGGCTACTGGTGGTTATGGACGAGCGGAGCTTTGCCCACACAGTGACATCGATCTTTCTCTCGTCTATGGTTCTCAGTCTAGTGGAAAAGTACGGGATTTTCAGGAGTGGATCACCCAGCACGTGCTTTATCCATTGTGGGATTTGAAGTTCAAAGTTGGTCATGCGTCCAGGACGATTAAGGAGTCAATCGCAGAGGCCCGTAGTGATATTCAGACGAAAACCGCGCTTCTTCAGTCCCGACATATTTGTGGGGATGCTGAACTAACTGACGATTTCATTGAGAAATACAGAAGGTTCATAGGAAAGGATGACCCTGAAGAATACCTTATCACGCGACGGCGGAATCAGAAGGATCGCCGAGCCAAATATCTTGGCACAGTTTTCTTACAGGAACCTGATATTAAGAATGGAGTTGGTGGTCTTCGCGATTTTCAGA
>CAJWWL010000041.1 GCA_913048125.1 uncultured Opitutia bacterium
TAAATCTAATAAATTTTCTTTGATCAATTCTTGATGATTTTTAAAACAGAGCCTTTTATTTTTTGTGGTTTCAAAATGGGCTTAGAGTACCTCGGCCAGCCATGATGCAGGCGAGATCTCCGCAGGCTGGGAGAGGCATTCGTGTAAGCTTTGCGTATGCTGCACTGTTCGCTGGAGACGGGCTTTCGTCATGCAGGTTTTGAGTTCCTGCGCGAGGCGTTGGGGCTCGGCCTCGTGCTGGATAAATTCCGGATACATTGGTTGCCCCAGCAGTAAGTTGGCAATTCCGAGAAAGGGCACTTCGACAAGGGACTTGCCGAGGAGGTAGGTCATGGGGTTGGCTCGATAGGCGATCGCCCCGGGTATTCCAGCCAAGGCACAGGTTAGGGACATGGTGCCTGAACTGGTGAGGACGGCGCTGGCCGTAGTCCCCTTACCTGCTGGCAGGAACTCCAAGGGAAGACCTGCCGGCACGAGTTCCTGAAGATGGTTGCGCAGCCCTTCTCCGGGGTAGAGGGTGACAGCACGGGACTGAGGATGCTCTCTGTGATGAAGGGAAAAGGCGTCAAGTAGGATGGGAAAGATTCGGCCCGAGGCAGTCTTACGGCTACCGGGTAAAAGCAATACCGGCGCTTCGGGATCATGGCGGAGAGGGTGTTTAAAGTCTTCTGCCAGAAAGGGATGCCCGAGGAAGCGTACATCCAGATCGGTATCCGCAAAAGCTTCGACCTCAAACGGAAAGATGACTCCCAAGCTGTCGAGCCAGCGGGCCATATCGAAGCGCCGCCGCGCCTTCCAAGCCCAGACCTGCGGGCTGATGTAGTAAAGGAGTTGGACCTCCCCTCCTCCTTTTACGGAGATACCTTCCCGGTAGAGTTGGCGGGCCAGACGCAGATTGAATCCAGGGTAGTCAACGAGACAGATCGCCCGTGGACGATGGGTACGTATCCATTCCATGACCTCATTGAAGAGACGCTTGAAATAGTCCCACGACTTGAGGACTTCAAAAACACCCACTACGGAGCTGGCTGAGAGGTCGTGTAACAACTGGGCACCAGCAGCTTCGAGATGTCGCCCCCCCAGAGCGGCGACTTGGGTTCCAGGCTTTTCCTTGAGCAGTTCAGCCACCATGCGTGCAGCATGCTCATCCCCGGAATGCTCACCCGCAATGACAAGCAGGTCCGGCCTTTCAGCTTGGGGAGAAGGCAGTTCTAGAATAGGTGAGTTTCCGGTTTCAGACATAGCTGGCAAATGCGTAGCTTTTGCCCTTGCATCAAATCCGGCCCCAAAGAAAACTCAACGCCCAATCCCTTGTTTTACAAAACATGGCAACCACCACTATCGAGAACTACGTGAAGGCGATCTTCTTCGCCGAGCAGGAGGCTCCCAACCGCCCCGTCCCCATGGGAATCATCTCGAAAGCACTTGGAGTGGTTCCCGGCACTGCAACTACGATGGTGAAGGCCATGGCCAAGGAGAAATTGCTCGAATACAAACCCCGTGTGGGAGCAAAGCTCACGACCAAAGGCACAAAGCTGGCCATCCGCATGATTCGGCGACACCGTTTGATCGAAGTCTTCCTAGTGGAGGTCTTGAAACTGGACTGGGGTGAGATTCATGAAGACGCTGAGGAATTGGAGCACGTGGTCTCGGATCGTATTCTGGAGAAAATCGACGAGTTGTGCAATTATCCGGAATTCGACCCCCATGGCGACCCGATCCCATCGGCTGATGGCACCTTTAAGCCCCTCAAGCATAAGAGTCTCATGGACTGTCCCACCAAGCGTAAACTTACCATACAGCGCGTGCTGGACCAAGAGGCTGCTTTTCTCAAATTTGCCATGGACAACGGCCTGACCCCAGGCTCGACCATTGAAGTACTGGAGCGTAACCCCATCGCAGAAGCCATCACAGTGAACCTGCCTTCCGGGCAGCTATCACTTGGAGCCAAGGTGGCCGAGAAGATCCTAGTTGCGTGAGGGAAATGGCGGGCAGAATCAGTAAGTTCGAGGGCGCACAAAAGGAAATGAACCACTTTACGGTCTCATCAGTCTGTAGAAGCTACACCGCTTTATGCCGCAGCCATACCAGCACAATCTTGATGAATGAATTTTATACAATCTCCCGTAAGGGTTGAACTCCAATGGACCCAACCAGCTTACACGAATACTTCACCACTCTGGACTGGATCGTTGTCTTTGGCTACCTAGGCCTAACGACTTGGGTCGGCCATGTACTCAGTGGAAAGCAGTCCAGTATACGAGACTTCTTCCTAGCCGGTCGTTCACTACCCTGGCCAGCCGTTTCGGGCTCGATCATAGCCACTGAAATCAGTGGGGTGACGTTCATTGGCGTACCCGGGATGGTCTACGCTGCACAAGGTAATTTCACCTACCTGCAGTGGGGGATCGGCTCCATTATCGCACGAATCCTCGTGGGATTATTCTTCGTGCGAGTGTTCTACCAAAGGGAGATTTACAGCCCCTATGACTACATGGGCGACCGGCTTGGCGAAGGCGTCAAGAGATTGGCTACTGTTATTTTCTCCATCGGTAGCATCCTCGGGCAAAGTGTCCGTGTACTGGTGGCAGCGCTAGCCCTCAAGGTAGTGACCCCTCTGGATTTCCATTACTGCATTCTCATCATAGGACTCTTCGCTGTCGCATGGACACTGATGGGCGGCATGCAGACCGTGATCTGGACGGATGTGATGCAATTCCTGCTCTTTATGGCGGGAGCAGTACTGACTCTCTTCTGGATCACCGGTAGTCTTGAAGGGGGTTGGAGTGCAATCTTCGAAACCGCTGGAGATGCCGGGAAGTTCACTCTGCTCAACCTATCCACCGACCCTGCAGTGGGCTTCACCCTGTGGGTGGCCATACTCGCAGTGCCCTTTCAGAATCTTAGTGCTTTTGGTGTGGATCAGCTCAATGCACAGCGGATGTTTTGCTGCCGTAATGAGTCAGATGCACGCAAGGCGATCATTGCCAGTTCTGCTGCCATACTCGTGACGCTACTGATGTTGATGGTCGGTGCCGGTCTCTACACCTGGTACGCACAATATGATCCGGGGGAGGCTATGGCTAACTACTTTGCGAAGGACAGCAACATCATCTACCCATCTTGGATCACTACAACCTTACCAGTGGGTCTGCGAGGACTCATCTTAGCCGGCATCTTTGCTGCCGCAATTTCAAGCTTGGATTCCATCTTGGCTGCCCTCTCTCAGACAACCCTCTCGATCATCAAAAAGAAGGAGGAGTTACAGGATCCGGACAACCGCGCCCAGCTTCTGAAACTCTCAAGGTTGCTGGTCGTAGGCTGGGGTATCGGACTGTCTATCTTTGCGATCGGCCTAGATAGCCTTCGAGGAAATGTAAACATGGTGGTGCTGGCCTTTGGGATGATCTCCTACACCACCGGCCCACTGCTGGGAATGTTCCTTGCTGCTCTACACGGAAAATCCACTGCTCGCGGTCTGACCCTTGGCTTCATCCTCTCCTTCCTTTTGGTACTATATATTCGTACCGACTTCTGGAACATACTCCTCAACTTCAATGCTACCAGCGCAGAGCAGATTGCATCTTTTGCACCCTTTGAAGCAGAGGGCGGGAAGCTTAAGTCAAAGATTAATGCTGCATGGGCCTGGCCTGTGACTGCGCTGCTGACTTGGGGATGCGGTGTCCTACTAGGTCGTACAGAGAAAGCATGATCGACATCTTTCCTAAGCCAAGGGAACTGCGCCTAACTGGAGACCACCATAAGGCCGATGGGGAACCTCATCTTGAGACCACAAACGCGCTACCCCGCGAAGGCTACACACTGACCATCACCCCCGGAGAAATCCATATCAAGGGAGATGAGGCGGGACTCCGATACGGCAAGGATACTCTTCGTCAAATCCGTGAATATGCCTCATGCAACGGAACTCCCCTGCCCTGTCTTGAAATCCGAGATGAACCCGGTTTGCGCGTACGTGGCTTCATGCTCGACATCAGCCGTTGCAAGGTGCCGACCATGGGCACCCTTCGGGGACTCGTTCGCCTACTTGCTCGTCTACGCTACAACCAACTGCAACTCTACACGGAGCATACCTTTGCCTTCCGCGATCACGAAATCGTCTGGCGCGAGGCTTCTCCCCTGACTGCTAAAGAAGTCCAAGAAATAGATCAGTTATGCATCGAAAATGGCATCGAGCTTGTGCCAAACTTCAACTCCTTTGGTCACTTCGAACGCTGGCTCCGCCACGAACCCTACAAACACCTTGCTGAATGCCCTGAGGGTTTCGAGCGAGAAGAGCCCCGTATCGTTCGCGACCATGGAGGCACCCTAAGACCCGACAAAAAGACTCTGGAGTTCCTAGAACCTCTCCATGATGAGTTCCTCGCCAACTTCACTAGTCGACAGTTCAATGTAGGCCTCGACGAACCTTGGGAACTTGGTCAGGGGTGGAGTCGCCCTCAGGTCGAAGCCCGAGGAAAACACGCCGTCTACATAGAGTTTCTGCAAAAGATTCATCAACTCGTAGATGCTAAGGGACGCAAAATGCTCTTTTGGAGCGATATTCTTCTGGAACGCCCTGACTATGTAGATCGCGTACCCAAAGATGCGATACCCGTTATCTGGGGATATGAGAGTGACCACCCGTTCCCCGAACAATGCAGAAAAGTTGCTGACAGCGGGCTGGAATACCTAGTCTCACCAGGCACTTCCACATGGAACAGCTTCAACGGTCGTTTACCCAATGCTCTCGACAACATTCGAAGTGCCATCGCCAATGCGATAGAGAATGATGCTCTCGGAAGCCTACTTACCACATGGGGCGACAATGGAAACCACCAACCCTGGGCAACCATGCACCCAGCGCTATTCTACCACGCTGGATTAACATGGAACCCGTCCCAAACCTCCTACACTCCCCTACCCAGCATCTTAGATCGACACCTATTTCAAGACGCTTCTGGGCAGCTTAGTCGCACGCTAATTAGTCTCGGCAACACAGACTCTGTCTTGGAACGGCCCCTTATCAATTGTAGCCCAACCTTTCACTTCCTCGTTGGCAAAAAAGACAAGCTCGCCGCAACTCTTGGTAACACTGAACCCCGCCTGCTAGCGCGCGGCCAGCGATTCCTGAATGAAATTCGAACCTGGCTCAAATCTGCGAAACCTAGTTGCGCCGATGCGGAAACCTTGTGCAAGGAGCTTGAACTCTCCCTTGACCTGGGCCTTCTAGGGCTGGAACGTGCAACGCATTTCCAATCGACTGGAGTCGTGCCTGAATTACAAGACGAGCGTAATTGTATCGCTGAGCGTCACCGAAAAATCTGGACGGAGCGTGCTCGTCCTGGAGGTCTCTCAGAAAGCGCAGGCATTCTTGAAGACCCTGTCGGCTGGACAATTTAGGCCAACAAATTCGATATGCTCTCTGAGTAAGGCTTTCCTTTAAACCTTGAGATTTTTAAAGACCGTTGGAGAGCTTTTCTAATAAGGCTGCCGAGACACGCTGGATACCATCATTGCTAACCTGGCTCGCTGGGTAGATTTCCTGAGCCGCGAGAAAGTACTGTAGGCTGGAGGGATATTGGCCAGTTGCTTCATGCTGAGCGGCCTTCTGAAGTTCGGCCACAAAGGGAGCTACCTGAGCTGCGAGACTGGCTTTGTTGCGGTTCAGCTGGACATCATTAGGGTCCACGTCTTCTGCCTTTAGGAGGATCTCCCAAGCCGCGTAGGGGTTATTGATCTTCACTGCGGCTTCGGCCTGAGTGAGATAAATATCGAGTTCAGACATCCGTTTGACAACTTCCTTAAGCTTGGAACTCCGGTCGGAGTCTTCCGAAAGAGCAACGCCAAACTCGAGAGCCTTAGCTTGGATTTCACGATAAGCCTTGCGGGCATGGAGTTGGTCAAAAAGGTTTCGGCCTTGAACGAACTTGTCCACAAGCTGGGTCCCTTGGAACTGAAACTCGTGGAGTCTAGGGTTGTCAGGCCAAATTGCAGCAGCCTCTCTGAAGGCAGCCTCGGCCTTGTCAGCCTGTCCTAGATTGCGGTATTGTGTGGCAGCGAGTAATGCGCTGTCACTGGCTTGCTTGGCCTTTCGGATACCTGCCTCAACCCGACGAGCCTCGAAATCCTTGGCATTGATCTTGATTTCAGTAATAAGTTCTTCGGCATCACCATAGGATTTATCGATGATGAGATCACGGGCCTCCTTCATGTCTCGCTTCAGCTGAAATAGAAGAGCTCGTTTATCATCGTCAAAGGCATGCAGGGCAGAAATGTGCTCGCCGAGAAAAAAGGTCTCCTGCAGACGCTTGAGAGCAGTGACCCTATTGCCGAGACGAAAGGAGTTATCGGCGGAGCGCATCCCAGTCTCTACCTCGTTGATCGCCTCTCGCGCTAGGAATGCAAGTTGATCAACTGTTATCGTCATCTTTGAATCAGGAAAGAAAGATGCAATCTCCTGTTGAGCTTCGATAACCTGCTGAGAGGTCCCTCGGAAAATGAGACGGTAGAAACTGGCACCTAGCAACACATGCTTGAAACGGCGGTCGACAAGGAAACGTGCAAGCTGTGCTTGAAATTGAATTTGAGCCTCTTTGCCTGTGAGGATTTTTTGGTTATTAAGCGCAGCTATCTTGGCTTGAACCTCGGCGTAATCCTTAATCCTGAAACCAGCCTCTGACATTTCTCCGGGAACGTTACCCTGAGTGGATACCGTTTGCGTACCACCATCAGCATTTTCCGTGGTGACCACTTGTTTCAGTTGCTGGTGACGGTACCGGTTTCCAAGAATGAACTCGAGCTTCTTTTGGCGTTCACGCAGGAGCTGTTGGTGGTTGCTGTTGCGCTTGAAATCTTCTCGGAGTCGCCATGTGTTGTAGACAAGCGCTCCAAGAATGAGACTCATCCCACCATCATACTCATTGTACTCAGCTGCCTGTACAAGAAGATCCCAAGCATCAATAACACCTTCCCAAGTCCCATTCTGTTCGTAAACGGAGAGTTTCTTCAAGATATCGTCTAAACGAGCTTCGTAGTCGTTACGGGCTTGGATTTCAGATGCAGGCGTCTGAAGATAGCGGTCGAAGCGCCCTCCAAGAAGGCGATCATTACCAAATGTGAATCCTTTGCCTTTCCATACGAACGTACCGTTTTCTAAATCAATAGAGTCGCTGTTGGGATCAAATGCCTTGTCGGAAGTTTGGAGGAGAGTGTTACTCTCGAAGCCTCCAGAATGGTAGACACCCGCTCCAGAACCAGTCTGAGGTGCAGGTTGAGCACTTGGCGCGGGCTGGGGTGCTGGCGCAGGGGAAGGGTTAGTCCCAGGGATTGGCGCCTGTGCGCAGATCCCAGATATCAAAAAATTGATGAGTAGAGAAAGAAATGCAAATCGGAGCGGTTTAGTATTTCTCATAGTTTTCAACGATAATCAAATTATCAGCGCCCACAAGTACAGTCATCAAAAACTTCTGACCTGGCAGAACCCCAGGGCCAGTACCTTCTGAAATGAAAACAGGGACTTTCTGGACTAACCCATCCGAACTTGAGACCTGTACCAAAAGTAATCTACCCACCCCCTGCTTCCAACCAAGCTGTCGATCGATCTGAGCCTTTAGTTGATATTGATTGCCCTGAAGTCCACCCGGGTTCTGCTTGTAGAATGCGAGAGGAAACTCTTCCAAGTTAGACGGTAAATTAGATGAACCATCCTTTTTACCACAACCTATGACCGACAAAATGACTAATACGGCAAGAAAAGAAAAAAATGATGAAATGAGTTTATTTTTGAGCACTAGAATTAAGAGTTAAGTCATCGCCAAGCTCGGCGCTGGCAACCTAAAAAGATAAGGATGCATCCACCCAAAACATGGATCCCGAGTACAACTGTTGATAGTTCTGGGGATGCGACAAAACCCTCGTCCATTTCACGAAATGCGTCCCAAAACCGAGTCTCCTTCATTGACTGGAGGTAGCCAGCCCAACCCCAGTAGGCGCTGATGAATGGACGAGTGATCCAAATAAGTTGGTCTGGCAGGGCAAGTACAACCCCAGATAGTGGTAACTGAAAGCCAACCAGATAGACGGAGAGCAGAGAGGCTTTTTCCGAAGAGCCAGCAAGCGATGAGATTCCCAAGCAAACAGAAGTCATGGCTAGACAGGTCATGCCTAACGCAATTCCCTGAGGAAGGAAACTCCCGGGGAAACCACAGATGAACTTAACGAAAAGCATCATCCAAACGCCCTGCCCAACCGCGATGAGGCTCGTGAAAAGAATCTTGCTAAGTGCGTAGGCGCTAGGACGAAGTCCGTTGAGACGTTCCTTTTCATAAAGATCACGCTCCGATGCGATCTCTCTGGCACCGGTATTGCTTCCCATCAATGTGAGAAGGATGACCTGAAACATGATGAGCGAAGTTACTAATGAACCTGTCTGTACAGCCTCCATTTTGTAACGGCCTTGATCTTGCAAGGTTTCCAATAAGTTCCCAGTAGGCTGCAAGGCCATGCCCTTGACCTGCGGCAAGCCATCCAGCGCGAAGATGACGACCATACAAGGGAACCCAAAAGTGATGGCCAGCGTAAGGAAGATCTGCCCGAAATCTCGGAAGAAAAGCTGTAGTCGACGAAAAAACAGGGTTAAAAATTGAGAGAGCATCCAAGGCCGAGAACTCTCCGCCAAATGGACTTCTGCCTGAGGGACCGAGGTTATTTGCTCCGATGAACCGTATTTTGCCCAAAGGTCCGTCCAGTATTCCAGCGACTGTGAGTGCAAGACACCATAGAGCTGCAAGGCATCATCGATACCAAAGTATTCCAGAAGAGCCTCAAGGTGTCCTTGAAAAATAACATTGCCGTGGTGGACGACCGTAATGCTGTCAAACTGGTCGAGCTTGGCTAAGTTGTGAATGATACAAAGAAAGGTCTTATCCTGCTCTTGGACAAGGTTACGCAATAGCGCTAGGATATGGTCCTCTGAAGTCGGGTCGAGTCCAGAAGTCACTTCGTCACAGACCATACAAGCGGGGTCGTTGGTTAGCTCCAACCCAAGTCCTAGCCTTCGCAGCTGGCCTCCACTTAGGCTGCCCACTTTCTTAGCTTGGTGATCATGCAAGCCGATGGTGTTCAGTACCCATTCCAGGCGTTCCTTCCGGGTTTGAGCACCAGCCACATTGAGCCGTAAAGCGTAAGCTAGAACCTCACGCACAGTAAGGGGCTTGTGAGCAATGGTAAACTGAGGAGTAAAGCCGACCTGCCCAACCAACTCCCGAGGCGAAGCCACTCTTTGCCCTCCAAAGTAGACTTCACCTTTGGCAGGCAAGATACCCAGCATGGCCTTGACCAAAGTAGTCTTTCCACAACCCGATGGCCCTATAA
Source organism: uncultured Opitutia bacterium (assembly GCA_913048125.1). Lineage (GTDB taxonomy): Bacteria > Verrucomicrobiota > Verrucomicrobiia > Opitutales > JABJCN01 > JABJCN01. Next base: position 9,376 of record CAJWWL010000041.1, read on the forward strand.
CGGCATTCAGAGTACTCGGCTGGAAGTCAGCGTTGGCACTTTGGAGGATCGTTTGCTTCTTCCGTCCAATACGAACGGTCAGGTCGCGGCATTGCAACATAGACGAAGAAAGTGACAAACTACGAACGGAAAGGCGAGGTAAAAGACCTAATCTATGCCTTGTTGACTAAACCAGACGTTGAAACTTAATTTATAAAGATGAAGTCATTTCTCTTACTCCTCGCATTATCCTTAGTGACTGTAGATGCGGCGGTACAGGTTCAGAATAATGCCCTTCCCAATCCGAAGCTATTTGGCCTGCGATTCAGCGGAGCTGGTGGCGAATTTATTGGTAAGACTGAACTCGTTGGCTCTGTAGCCCTCCAAAAGTACGTGACCGCCACCTTTGAAATCACCGAACTCAATATTGACCTAACTGGGATTCATACCCAGTTGCGCATCTACTCTAGTGAACCACTCAAGTCTAGCAGCGTGCTGCCTGGTGATCGAAATGTTGTGACCAATCCACTAGATCGGCTGAATCCCAAACTTACCGGCAAACTAAATAAACTCGTATACAAGGACTATCCAGTTACCACTCACGCAAAAACCCTAGAGTTTAAAGTGGCCAGCCAAGCAGATCTTGTTGACCTACACGCTCAGATTAGAAACCGCTGGATCGGAGCGACTAACCCAGGTTTGGGCAGGACACTTTTCACTGTCCCGTAACTCGAGTTTCTTTTCGCTTTAGCGACGTCCTCCTGGAGGACCACCTCGGTCACCACCACGAAAGTCATAACGATTGGGAGGGTTCGAAATTTTTTCTACAGCCTCAGCAGGCAATCCACTGTCAGGAAGCCAAGCCTTGGCGGCATCTGCATCTTCACGCATCCAACGCTGGCCAACTTCAACCAGACTCTTAGTACGAAGCTCATCACCCTCAATGGTAGAAGCCCACTCGACGGCGCTCTCTGGATTGTCACGCACAACCTCTTTAGCGTAGGAATATACGGCTAGATCTTTGCCCGGACCGCCCTCCTGAGTGTTAATCCACTCAGCAGCAGAGTCAGCATCCTTACGAGTCCAGGTCTCGACAGACTCCACGACACCTTCTCGCTGAGATGAACCCTCAGGCAGTTGCATAAAGAATTCAAGGGCCGCTTGCGGATCTTTCCTGGACCATTCCTCAGCAAGCTCATCGAAGGATTCGTCACTGTACTTCTGATTCACATGATCTTGAAGCCAGTCGGCTGTACCTTCGACGTCATCGCGAGCCATGACACGCGAGAGGCTTTTAAAGGCATCCTCTCGAATACCTTCATCCTCTAACCCCTCGGCCCAATTGGTCGCAGTGGTACGACCCTGCTTAAGAAGCTCAACGGATACCATTCCAAGCATACGCCCTGTCTCTCGACTACGATCAAGATTAGCGACGTATTTGGCGGCAGACTGTACGTCTTTAGCCACCCAGCCAGAAACAATACCCATATTGAAAGCACCCTTCATCCTCTGGTCATCTTGCTCATTAACCCAATCGATAGCTGCTTGAGGATCATTAGCTGCCCAACCAGACATGGCAGAAGCTCCACCAAACCAGACAGCCGGCCCACCTCCAGCCTTGCTGCGCATGAATTCGATTGCAGCAGGAGCATCAAACTGTCCCCAGGCGTACATGAGAAGTCGGTATTCCTGAGCAGTCTCAAAACTGAGAGGGAGTTTTTCGAAGGCTTCTAGCACTTCTTCAATATTGTCTTCAGTAAGTTCAGATAAAGCGTTTGCTAGGCCGGATAGACGCTTCATTAAATTTGCTTCATCCAGAGCATCACTTAACTGAACGCCGATAGGACCTTTATACACTACCTCATCCGAGGTGGGGCCTTCTTGATAGATAATCCGAGTGGCAGTAGAAGTACGGTTAGCATTAGCTTCAAGTAGCTTGGGCTTTGCGTCCTCTGAACTCTGTTGATCGGGATTGGAAACCGGGATAGGTGAGGTGTCTGAAAGTTTTCCTAAGGTGAAGCCCAAACCAAATAAGGCAGGCATAGCTATGAGGATGAAGGTTTCGCGGCGCATGACAGATAATTGATGGTGGAGTTATTCAACTGGTATTAGCGAAGGCTCATAATGCGAGAAAAAAGTGTAGCCCAAGATTGGATAGGATCCGCAAATCTCTCCCTTCAAAACAACTCGCCCTGAGCATTTTTACGAGCTTGAGCTTCTTCGTAGCCTATGTCGACTGATAGTTCTTCCCCTTGACTAGCAGCGACTGCGAGACGATCACAAACTTCGTTTTCAGTATGGCCAGCATGACCCTTAACCCACTCAAAGCTAAGCTTGTGGACATAAGCTTGCTCAAGCATACGCTCCCAGAGATCAATATTTTCGACAAGGCCTCCGCTGACCTTTTTCCAAGCTCGTGCTTTCCACTTATTGGGCCAGTCTCCATTCATTGAATCAACAACGTACTTAGAGTCACTAACCACCTGAACTAAGCAAGGTCGCTTGAGCACTTCCAAACCTGCTAGAACAGCAAGAATTTCCATGCGATTGTTGGTGGTACGAGCGAAGCCGGCGGATAGCTCACGCCGCCTTGTACCGTATAGGAGTACAGTTCCAAAGCCTCCTGGACCAGGATTGCCGGAACAAGCACCGTCTGTGTAAAGCTGGACTTCCTGCATAGCGGCAGTCCTAGTTTGGACTTAGTCCACGGTGTAGAATCGCCCTTCGGACTGAGTCTGTAGAGTGTCTGCCATCTGCTCGAATTCGAAGCGCAATGCAGGGTAAAGGTTACGATAGCGCGGGAAGAAGTCAGCGTAGTAAGGAACATTATCGCCGGGTTCGACAGCGTCAGTTGTGCTGATCGTACGATCACAGGCGTCCTCCACACTTGGATAAACCCCAGAACCGACCCCAGCCAGAAGGGCGGCGCCGTAGGCTGCACCCTCTGTAGCATTCACCATTGAACAACGCGTATTAAAAACGTCGGCCAACATTTGCCGCCATAGGGGAGACTTTGCTCCCCCTCCGGAAAGAACAATGTTCTCAGGCGAGATACCCATCGATCGCATTAGCTCAAGAGAATCATTGAGACCATAGCTAACTCCTTCGAGTACGGCACGAGTCATGTGCGCCTTTGTATGACGGAGACTCAGGCCCACGAAACTGCCGCGGGCATTCGGGTCGGGATAAGGAGTACGCTCACCAGACAGATAGGGCAAAAAGAGCAGTCCCTCAGCACCAGGTGATATCGAGGCTGCAGCTTCGTTGAGAATCTCGTAGGCATCACGACCTGTCTCTTTTTCTTGGTTGACCTCCTCGCCGCAAAGCTGGTTGCGAAACCATTGGTAGGAACCAGCAGCAGACAACATCACACCCATGAGATGCCACTTGCCCGGAACCGCATGGCAGAACGCATGCAACCTACCTTTTGATTCGACTCGGTATTCATCAGAATGAGCAAAGACGACGCCAGAGGTGCCAAGAGTAGTGGAGATAACACCTTCACGCACAATGCCACATCCAACAGCCTGCGCAGCTTGATCACCACCACCGGCAATAATTGGCAATCCAGCAGGCAAACCAGTCAGTGAAGCGGCTTCATTTGAAAGTTTTGTTGAAGCAACTGGGCTCTCAGTGACTTCGGGAAGCCAACTTTCAGGCCATTGAAATTCGTTGAGTATGTAACGCGCCCAATGACGTTGTCTTACGTCGAGCAAACTCATGCCAGAGGCATCGGATACATCAGTAAAGAACTCCCCAGAGAGCTTGTAGCGAATGTAATCTTTGGGAAGGAGAATCTTATCGATGCGTTCATAAACTTCGGGCTCATTCTCTTGAACCCATCGGAGCTTGGGCGCGGTAAAACCGGGTAGGATGGGATTCCCTGTGATAGCAATTACATCATCCTCACCAATACGTGCAGTCATTTCGCGACACTGATCAGCGGTTCGCTGGTCGTTCCACATTATACATGGGCGAAGGACATCACCGCTCTTATCTAGGCAAACTAGCCCGTGCATTTGCCCTGTCAGCCCGAGACCAACAACTTGACCCGGATCAATATCCTCAAGTAAAGACTTGATGGCTTCAATGGTGGCACTCCACCAGTCAGCAGGATCAGACTCTGCCCAGAGCGGCTTTGGAGTTTGAAACTCATATTCTGGAGCGACGGACTTAAGCACCTTTCCTGATTCATCGATGAGGAGTGCTTTTGTAGAGGATGTTCCGACATCGATGCCGATTAGGTAGGCCATAGTAGGGTGTAGGTTGAATGTGAGCTAAAGCTGAAAGCCGAAGTAGTCGCGGGCGTTCTTGTAGCAAATATTTTCAATGAGATTTCCAAGAAGGATTGAATCATTGGGTAACTCGCCGCTTTCAACATCACGCCCCACTAGATTACAAAGAATGCGACGAAAGTATTCGTGCCGAGTGAAGGAAAGAAAGGAGCGACTATCAGTTAGCATGCCGACGAAGCGCGATAAAAGGCCAGTACTTGAAAGAATATCCATCTGAGCCTCCATGCCAGACTTGGTATCGAGATACCACCAACCAGATCCGTACTGCATCTTACCAGGTATTTCAGGGTCTTGGAAATTACCAATCATAGTAGCAAGGGTCATGCTATCCTTAGGATTCATGTTGTAGACGACCATCTTTGGCAGACTATTCTCACGAGCTAGGGCATCCAGAAAAAGACTAAGGCTCTCGGCCTGACGACCGTCGTTCATCGAGTCACAACCGATATCGCGTCCAGCTTGCTGGAAAAGCTTGGAATTATTATTTCGAAGAGGACCAAGGTGGAGTTGTTTGGTCCAAGACTTCTCCGCATCGAGACGGCCACTTTCCAAGAAGAGGAAAGATGCAAGCTGGTCTTCTTCCTTCTGGTGCACGCATTCACCTGATCGTGCACGGCTAAAAATAGAGGAAGCAGTCTCGAAGTCGCAGAAGCTAGCAAAACACTGCGTCATCCCATGATCTGAAAGACGTCCGCCTAGAGCATGAAAGAAATCATGACGGTTGCGAAGAGCGCGCAAAAGACCCTCGAGGTCCGCCACAGGATTGTCTCCACAGAGGGTAGCAAGTTGATCACACCATGCGTTAAAACCCACTACGTCTCGGACGGCGAAAACCTTGTCCGGTCGGAATGTTGGGTAAATACGAGTTGGCACGGCATCCTCCTCAATTTTCTGGTGATGCTGAAGAGAATCAGCAGGGTCATCAGTAGTGCATACCACTTGGACCTTGAAGCGCTGAAGAATCTGCCGAGCTGAAAACTCAGGACTAGCCAGTTGCTCATTAGCCTGTTCCCAAATACGCGGAGCTGTCTCCTCTGATAAAAGCTCATCTATACCAAAGTAGCGCTTAAGCTCCAAATGCGTCCAATGATAGAGGGGATTGCGAAGGGTCTGCGGGACAGTACGCGCCCAGGCAAGGTACTTATCATAAGGGTCTGCGTCACCAGTGCAAAACTCTTCAGCAACACCAGCTGCACGCATTGCGCGCCATTTGTAATGGTCACCTTCTAGCCAAATTTCATATAGATTCTCAAACTTACGATCCGTAGCAACATCTTCGGGCGAAAGATGGCTGTGGTAGTCAATAATAGGCTGGGTCTCCGCGTGATCATGATAAAGATCCCGAGCAGACTGACTTTGGAGAAGAAAATCGTCGTGGATAAAGGACATTGGGCAGACTAGTGCTATATAGTCATGGAGGAATAACCACCATCAACAATCATTTCGTGACCGGTTATGAAAGAGCCCGCCTTTTCTGAAGCCAGCAAGAGGGTAGCGCCAATTAACTCATTAGCATCACCAAAACGGTCCATTGGGGTGTGCCCCATGATAGAGGCTACACGATCGGGAGTAAGCACCTTACGATTCTGTTCGGCGGGAAAGAAACCTGGCACCAAGGTATTGACCCGAATATTCTTAGTGGCCCATTCGCGAGCTAGATTCTTGGATAGGTTGTGCACAGCGCCTTTGGAGGCACTGTAGCTAAAGACGCGGGAGAGGGGATTTAGTCCAGAGATAGAGCCAAGATTAATTATGCTAGCTGGCCGGCCTCTATCCACGAAGTACTTACCGAAAACCTGACAGGCTAGAAATACCGCTTTGAAGTTTATGTTCATAATGCGGTCAAGTTCGTCTTCTGGGATCTCCAAGAAAGGGGTCGGCGAATTGATCCCCGCACCATTTACAAGTATGTCGACACCTCCTGACTTCTCTAAAACCTGGTCGAGGAGTTTCTGGAGTGCAGAAGAGTCTCCAACGTCACAGGATTTAAAATAAGCGTTACCACCTGAGTTGGAGATTTTTTCAAGGCGAGCGTTGGCCTTTTCTTGGCTACGACCGACAAGCACGGTCTCAGCACCAGCGCCTGCAAGACCCTCGGCCATAGCACCGCAAAGCTCACCAGTGCCTCCTATGACGACAGCAGTCTTACCCTGTAGAGAGAATAGTTGTTCAGGAAGGTTCATAGAGTTGATTTGTATGCTTAGTTGAGATGAAAAGGAGTTCTAGCGCACAACACGGGCACCACCGCCAGAAACAATTTTTTCCACTTCGTTTAATGTAGCCATAGAAGTATCACCAGGAGTGGTCATAGCAAGTGCACCATGAGCAGCTCCATAATTTACAGCCTGTTCAGGGCAACCGGTTGAGAGAAACCCGTAGATGAGGCCTGAAGCAAAGCTATCTCCTCCCCCAACGCGATCAAAGATTTCAAGTTCGGGGCGGTGATTGGCTTCGAAGAACTCTCCTCCAGCCCAGCAAATGGCACCCCAATCGTTGACAGTTGCGGTACGTACCGCACGCAATGTCGTAGCAGTAGCTTTAAAATTAGGAAATTCTGAAACCGCCCGATTGATCATATTTTTAAAGCTGTCGATTTCGATGTTGGATATGTTTTCGTCGACACCCTCTACTTCAAAACCGAGGCAAGCAGTGAAATCCTCCTCGTTCCCAATCATAACATCTACGTTGCTGGCGATACGACGATTGACTTCTTGCGCCTTCGCATGACCACCAATGGCATTCCAGAGCGAAGGTCTGTAGTTTAGATCGTAGGAAACTATCGTGCCGTGATTCTGTGCTGCAGCGACTGCTTCTTCAGTAAGCGCAGCCGTGCTTTCTGAAAGTGCAGCGAAAATGCCTCCAGTGTGAAACCAGCGCACTCCAAGGTCACCGAAGATATAGTCCCAGTCAAAATCACCGGGTTTCATCTGAGAAGCAGCAGTATTACCTCGGTCAGGCACACCGACAGCTCCGCGAATACCAAACCCTCGTTCAGTAAAATTCAGGCCATTACGAACTTCGCGCCCCACACCATCATATTTCTTCCATTGCACGAAAGAAGTATCAACGCCACCTTGTAAAATGAAGTCCTCGATGAGACGACCAACCTCATTATCGGCAAAAGCAGTTGCCACAGTCGTTCGCAGTCCGAAACATCTCCGAAGACCACGAGCAACGTTATACTCCCCTCCCCCTTCCCAAGCCTGAAATTGTCGAGCTGTTCGCACTCGACCATCACCAGGATCAAGACGGAGCATGATTTCCCCAAGAGAGAGGCAATCGAATTTGCAGGATTCAGCAGATCGAATATTAAGAGGATTCATAAAATGGACAGAGGAAGAGCGATCCGTGTTTCCAAGGTGCAGGGAAACCTCGTTAAGCTGGATCATTGTACGAATTACTGGTCGTCTTTGCGGTGGATGTGGGGACGAAGAACAAACGAACCGGTGGTAGCTTCTTCAAAGCTAAGCTCTACTTTGGCGGCAAAGTCGGGCCCCATCAGCCAGGATGCGTCCTCTTCGCGAGGACCTGGGAAGACGAAGTAATGGGTGGTTCCATCCTGAATGGTGGATGCACCGGATTCGTCCTCATTGCGCTCCCGATCTCGCACCGTAAGCGTAACCTTTTTTTCAAGGGCTGGAAAAGCAAGGGTGAGAGCCGAGTCGATGGATAATCGCCAAGGGGCACCTCCGAAACCTCCTTGCGTAAGCCAAACTTCCAAATCGCCGGCATCGTCGTGAAGCTTAATTTCCAAGGTGCCCACTTGTTTGCCCTCATTTTCAAAGACCGGGAAAAGACACCCACTGTTCGGTCCCTCGTTGGCGTGAATATGAGGCATGCCGGTAGCTTCGATTAATTGGGCAATCACAGGATGTAGACCAAGGATTAGGTTTTTCAGGGATTCGTCATCCAAATTTTCAGCAGCCAGTCCATCGACTAAACTGGTGAGGTCGCCCAAGATTAATGAGACCTCCTGTGGATCCGCGGCATTGGATGGAATGGTCTGAGGGGTCACTGCCTGGCCGGCCTTTAGGAGTTCGGGGACTGCCTCG
>CAJWWL010000042.1 GCA_913048125.1 uncultured Opitutia bacterium
AATGAATGGAGGTGACCTTAAGGCTGCTGGACAGCTCGTCCAATGCCTCAAGGACCGACCCGACACGTACAACGAGAGGTTGCCCCAAGTCAGCAAGAGCTAGATTCAATTCTTGGACCGATTGATACAGAAAATCAAATTGTCTCCGAGATGTATCGGGCAAGACCCAGTAGTCTGACTCAAATACGTACAGCGGCAGAACATACTGCGAAGATTCAGCCGCAGTCGCAAGAGGTGCATGGTCGTGAATCCTAAAGTCCTTTTTGAACCAAACTATGGAGACTTCGAGGGGTGCGTTATCAATCATTTTGCGGACAAAGGTTTCGGCTTTGCCACGATAACGCAGAGTTTCACATTGGGGATTGCACAAAACCCGCTGCAAAATTTGACATTCAGCCGACACTAAACGCCAAATCTGAGAATTTAGAATCAAATATCTGTTAGCAGGGGAACAGACATCCAAGGTGAAGCTGTAACCTTAAGCCGACTTTGAATTGAACCTAAACCAGTCGTTCATAAGCGGACATAGCGCCACACTTCCCTACCATCCTTTTGACCGCTCCAAAACAGAACAAAGGAGTTCCCTACGTTGAGGATTTTAGGATGTGTAGGGGATTCAACATTAGTTTTGAGCCTGATGGCCTTCTTGGGATCCATCTTTTTGCCTTTTGAATGCTTGAGAAAAGTTAGTGTGTTTCTATCCGAAGCTCTTTCAATCCACGCAATGGCGAGTTGACCACAATCGGATACTCCAATATCTGGAAGAGAGCATTCCAAACCTCCGAGTCTGAGTGGTTCGTGCCAACTGCCCTCGTGGTTTTTTTGTGACAAATAGTACAGACCAGGATCGAATTCATTTCCGGTCCAAACCACAGCGTGTAGATGGTCTTTTCCTTCCTTTTCCTCAATGGCAAGTCCTCCTCCAACATGAACACATGCCTCAAACATCCACTGAAAATCTCCTACAGGCCCCGCTTTTCTCCAAGACTTACCGTAGTCGTGAGAAATAGCTAACCCCATATCTCTTGGCACTTTGTCACGGTACAGGGCATGGAGCCGCCCAGTACGACTGGATTTGACAACATTCCAACAACAGTCGCAAACCTTGCTGTCCAGAGTGCTGTTTTTATTCCATTTTTGAGAATTTGATTCAAAGAAAGCGGAATACAGACCTTTGTCTGTACCAGAACGCTTGTCCAACCATACAGCATGGAAGTTCCCACGATCATCTGCAGTCAAATCGATAAATGCATGGTCACCATCCGAGCCGTCGTCAGCAGGGTTTCCCACATTTCTCCACGTTTTGCCCCCGTCAGAGGAAAACGCTGAAGAAAGAGGGCCACGTCCCATAAATCCTGTGCCGTGCTGCATCCAAACTACAAGTATTCTTTTCCCGCTTGCAGCTATCTGGAAATCTGAGCCTCTGCCACGAGCAAAGGCTGGAGCGCAAGAAGTATCTATTGGGGTGTAGGAGTCCCAAGAGCTTCCAATATCGGAAGAAGATGTGTAGAACAGACTAGCATTCTTCTGATCACCAGTGTTGGTAGCCAGAAGAAGATGGATCATACCGCTATCCCCGTAAACATCTAGGCTTTTAACGTTTCCGGACAGTTCATGCCCATTAGGACCATGTGCGCATTCAAGCACATGACCACTTGATGCGATGCAGATTAGAAAACCTAAGAGACCTCTGAAGTTCAGAAGCTCCATTTAGCGTCTACAAAAAAGGTTCTTTGTGGGAAAGGATGATGCAGCCAATATTCCTCGTCGAAGAGGTTGTCGATTCCAGCACTAATAACCAGACCGTCATCTAGTTGGTAGGTGGCTTTAGCATCCCAGACATTAAAACTACTGATTCCCTCGTAGGTATCGTGGTTGCTTTCCGAGTTAGCAAGATCATCAAAGGCACCGTCTGCATGTCTAAAGCCCAGAGAAAAATCTAGCTTTGGCGAAAAATGATAGGTTGCCAGTAAATTGACGCGCCATTGCGGCACTCTGGGAATTTCATTACCGACAATTGAAGGATCTACAGAGTTTTTCTGAATCTCGGTGTCGTTGTAACTCGCATTGAAGGCAATGTCTAAAGACTCAAAAAGGATGCTAGACCTTTGAAGGCTGAATTCAACGCCCTGAGTGAGAACTTCGTCGATATTTACAAACGTGGTCAGGGAGCCTGAGGGGGTAGCAGCTCTTTGGCGAAAAATTGTTTCGGTTTCATCGTTATGGAAGAACGCCACTCGCATCATACCGTCCTCTAGAAGACGCTCAAAAATAAGGGTTTTAGCAAAAACCTCAGCAGGATTGAGGGTGGGATTATTTATGACGGTGCTGCGTTCATCAGGGTCACCGACAAACAACTCGCTGACTAACGGATAACGTACAGCCTTGGCTAGTGATAGTCTCACATCCCAATTCTCATCAGCTTTGTAGGCTAACGAGAACTTAGGAGATATATCTTCTTCTTCACGAACAGGATGGTGGTAAGTGGTTCCTCCGCTGTAGTCCCTGCCGTCTGTTGCTCGCCAGTATTCGGCACGAGCGCCAAAGGTAGCTGTCCACTTTTCAGCGAGGTCGTAGTCAGCTTGTGCGTAAAGGGCCGGTGTGGCAGTCTGTCCCCCATCTCCATTTCGTCTCGAGCCATCCTTGAGACCGTTTGCGAAGTCAGTAGAATTAAACTCATCTACGCTGTATTCATACCTGCTGTAGTGCAAGCCAGCGAATATGCTAAGCTTTTCGTTATCAAGAAAACCGTCCTGTCCGATTTTGAAATCATAACTGAACCAGCCCGTGTCTCCATAGTCCTGCACTCTTCCGGATCCATCGAAAGTAGGATCCTCTGGGTGTTCATCGGAGGTAAGTGTTCTGTCGTCCAGAATTCCGTAATAAGTGAAGTAAGTCTGAAAATCCCAGTCATTTTCAAGCGCTCCCTCAAGAGTGGCACCAAAGAGTAAATTCTCCCGATCCCTTGTGCGAGTGCGCCAATCACTACTTCGGGTATTAACCGATAGACCGTCATACTGTACATCGCCACTCCATACTGTGTTTCCTGATCCATCCCGCAGGTAGTTTTCAACACGGGTTGTGTCATCACTAGTATCCCAGAAACCAACGGTGAACTGTCCCCTCATATCTTCGGAAAAGTCGTAGGCTCCCTTGAACTTGAAAAGATCTTGTTTGGTTTCATTGAAGCTAACCGCACCCAGAACAGCACGATCACGGTTTCCGGGGTCGAGATCCTGAATCACACCAGTAACCGTGGTCTCACTACCATCAGCGACTCCTGGAGAGAGTTTTCTAACAAAGCTCTGCGGTTGCGAATCGTTTTCGAGTCTTTGGTAAAACCCATAATAACTGAATTTTCCAGAACGATTTCCGAATGAAGCAAAACCCTTGTAACCATTGAATTGGTCTTCGGTATTATACGCCTTGTAACTCTGAGAAAAATATGAAGCTCTTATAACGTTAGTTTTTTCGTTAGGTAGCTTAGTAAAATAGTTAACAACTCCATTCATAGAGTTACCACTATACTGAGCAGAATAAGGACCATAATAAACCTCTACAGAATGCACTTCATCAGGTGAAATCATCTGCCATTTAGGAGAACCATTCCATCGGTTGAAAAGTAGGTCAGTCAAATTGACCCCATCTGCAAACACTAACGTCCTAGCATTCTGAAACACACTATTTCCCCTAATGGATAAAACTCCATTCTGGTCACCAATAAAACGTTTCCTAACGTTAATATTAGGTGAATACTTAAGAGCATCCTCGGGATTTATGAAATTGATCTTTTGAAAATCAATTTCATCCAGTTTGACACTTACAGTGGGCATTCCGAACTCAACAGGATTCTGCTGGGCAGTAGCCTCAAAGGCAGGGAGTTCCTGTACATTGCTAGCATTATCATCTTGTTGAGAATAGACGGCAGGTAAAGGAGTTGCTATTAATAGAATAGCAGTTGTTAAATTTTGATTTATCTTCACTTGATTTAAATAGAAAAGGCTTAGGTAGTTATTATATAAATAAATGCGCGTAGATTTACATATGTAAATCAATCGAGATCTCTACATACAGATCCCTTTTTTAGCTTAACACAAAGAGCACTTTAAAGTACTAACTTAAGCGCAAGTCTTCGGCGGCGGTGGTTCGACTCCCGAACCAAGAAGGGGGAGGAATGCTGAATAAGTATCAGCAGATAGGTTGCTCGCAGAAGGAAAGCTTTTAAAGGTAGTTGCTGAGGGAACGGGAAAGAGTGGAATGATCTCAATCAAAGCGATCTGTAACTCGCCGCGGTCTTCGATTGGATTATTCTCGTTCGCAAAATGGCAAATGTCACAGGAATGCTGACCACTTACAACTGTTGCCAAACCCTCAAGCAGCGGAACATCCTCAGAAATGTTGTACGCCATGTGGCACCAAGCAAATACCTGAATTGCCATTATCAGTATCCCGGTATGGAGCACTGACCAGACAAGCAGAGCAATCTGCATGGGAAATTTAAGGGATTTGAGCACTATTTTCGCAAGATAAGGCAAATGTCGGATGGTTTGTCCACACTAAAGAACTGACATGATGAGTATCTAAAAAAGAATTTATGTTGATCGTTAAATTTAGACACAAAAGTGATGCTGCACTTTATTGGTTTTGAATATTAGAATACAGGTTGAGGTTATCTCGAAGGACTTTATTAACAACTGATTTAACAAGTGTTCATTCAGCGCGAAGTTATTTCGCAACTGTGCTTATTTGCTTTCCCGAAGAAATTATTTGGACTGGAGGATCTCTGCAATCTTGGGACGTGTCTGCTTTATAACCTCATAATCCAACTCCAGACCGTAGGGACCAAAGACAGACTGGATTAGGTCATAGATTGGTTTGGCATCTGCAAATGATCCCTGAACGGAATCTAGAGCAGTTAAACCAGCTTTATTTCGTGCACTAAGATCAGCACCACTTTTGAGGAGAGATTTTACTATTTCTTCCCGACAAACAAAGGCAGCAGTAATTAAGGCTGTGGAACCTTCGTTGTTTTTCAATTCGAGATCTGCACCGGCATCAATCAGAAGGCTTGCAGCTTCTGTTTGGCCAAATAAAGCGGCTGCAATCAAAGCTGTGGCTCCACTTGCTGGATTTTGAGCATTTAGATCACTGCCTGCAGCAATGTGTTGCCTCAATGATTCAAGATCTCCGGAAACTGCTGCATCAGAAACCGAGACCTCAGGAATAGTAGTCTTCTCTTCGACGCTTTTCGAATTTGATGAACCGCCACACCCCATTGAGATCAGGAGGCAAATAATCGACAAGGGTTTTATGAGGAATGATGATTTGGAGGTCATCTAAAAGGAGGCTCTTAAAGAGATGGTGGGCCGTACTGGATTCGAACCAGTGACCTCTACCATGTCAAGGTAGCGCTCTAACCAACTGAGCTAACGGCCCTAAAAGGTCATGGTAAAATTATTTTTTACTAGAAATGGCAAGCGGAAACCATGGAGCAGCAAGGCTAATTCAATCTGGTGGGTGTGTTTTCATTCTTTTCGCATACCAATAAACGACCGCACCTAGGAAAAGAGTACCCAGTCCCGCTAGGCTTTCGGATGGACGTTCTTTGAAGACGTGCCAAAGCACCCATGCAGCGATGGAGAGATAGATGATCGGTGTAAACGGATAGCCTGGAACACGAAAAGGACGTTTGATATCAGGAAACCTGTGGCGAGCAACATAGACTCCGATTACTGTTATGAAGGCGGATAACAAGGTAACGAACTCTACGTAGGTCAGAACTGAACCGAAGCTGGATGTCAAAAGTAAGAGCAGTGCTATGCTGGCCTGTAGGATTACTGCATTCATAGGAACATTATGCCGGTTACGCACCGCCAGTTTGCCTAATATTAGGTGGTCCTCCCCAAGAGTACTTGCAATCCGGGAACCTGTGACAACAAGTGCTCCCAGAGTGGATAGAAGCCCTGTAGCGATGATACCATTCATCAAGCGACCACCGGATGGTCCAAAGATGTGAGAAGAAGCCAATGCAGCGATGGCTTCCTTGTCTTTGAGGGCTTGTATTTCCTCCAAGGGGGTAACTCGGATGAACACATAGTTGATCCCAACATAGAGCAATGTCACAAAAGTCGTTCCAGCCAAAATAGCTACGGGTAGATTTTTTTTTGGATTGCGGATCTCGCTAGCGACGTAGGTAGCCGCATTCCAACCCGAGTAAGAGTATGTCACAAACATCAATGATAATGCGAATGATCCCCCAAAAACCTCTTTCAAACCGATCTGGTTAGGGACAGGTGGAGGGTTTCCTCCTGAACCAACGAGTAATCCTGCTCCGATAAAAACCATAATGAGAAGAATCTTTAACACAGTCAGCCGGTCTTGAACACGGGCACCACGTTGAATACGTATACAGTGAGTGAATGCCATGAGAAGAATTGCAGAAACGCCCCAAAACATCGGTGCACCGACTCCAATGAAGGCTTGAGCGTATGAACCAAAAGCCATTGCAGCCAAAGCAATAGGAGCGGCGAAGCCTGCGGTGATGGAAACCCAACCTGCCAAGAAGCCTAGCAGCGGATGATAGATTCGGGTAAGAAAATGATATTCACCACCGGAACGTGGAAAAGTTGTAGACAACTCTGCATAACAGAAAGCACCACACAGAGCATGAACTCCTCCGACCACCCAGAGCATGAGTAACGCAAATGGGCTTTGTAACCCCATGACCTGATATCCAAGACTCGTATAAACTCCTATGCCAATCATACTGGCTACGACTAAGCCAGTAGCGGTAAAGGTTCCCATTTGCTGGCACTTAGGCTCGGACATATTAAAAGAGTTAAGAGCAGAAAGTAGTCTGAGGCTCAAAGGCAAAAAAGGCCCGGAACCTTCCGAGTTCCGAGCCTTTTAATGATAAATGGTTGTGAATGAAACTCAGGCTTGATCGTCGCGTACATCGATCATGGCCTTAAGAATGGTATTCCAAGTGGATGGCGTCTCAAGGGTAGCATTAGGGAACATACAGCCATCCCAGCAGATGTGCTCGATGCCACGATCTGCAGCGTCCTTAAGCCAGTAGCTCGCACAACGAGTGATATCGAGTTTGCCATTGGGGTCATCGGCAGGACAGTGCTTACCGGTCTTGTCGTGACTGCCAGCGCCATGAACTTCACCGTCATTCTGAGCAACGTGGAAGTCGATTGTCCAGGGGCGGAGCTTGTCGGTCATCTGCTCGTAGGCAGGCCAGAATTCCTCGTCGCTGTAACCTTCTTTCACGAGTGCGTGCTCAGGAGCATTGTACCCGAGAGTGTAAAGGTAAGTGTGCGCCAGATCGGCTTGGAACCCTAAGGCATCTGGCATGCCAACACCTTCGAGAAGATCAAGCATGTCCTTCCAGCTGTGCATGCCAGCCCAGCAGATTTCACCCTCAGCAGCAAGACGCTCACCATGATCGGCAGCGATTTCAGCAGCTTTCTTGAAGGTATCTATGATGCGGGCAGTGTGAGTGCCAGGATCTTCGCGCCAGGTGGCAACACCGAACTCAGCAGAGTCGATGCGGATGACGCCGCGCTTGCGGGCACCATGTTCATTAAAAACTTTGGCAACACGACAAGCCATCTTGACGGCGTCAAGGAACTTACCCTGCTGCTCATCAGTACCCATCGCGGAATCACCAATAGTACCCGGCCATACGGGCGCGACTAGGGAACCTATGTCAAAACCTTTACCTTGAATGAGGTCTGCAATGCCCTTGAGCTCATCATCACTAGCCTCAGGATTGGTATGGGGTAAGAACAAAAAATAATCGATCCCGTCAAATTTCTGGCCATCAACTTCCGCGGCAGCAGTAAGGTCAAGCATGCGTTCGAGGCTGATTGGCGGCTCCTGGCCTTCTTCATCGCCTTTGCCGACGAGACCTGGCCACATGGCGTTGTGAAGCTTCAAGGGGGAATTGCTCATAAGTAGTTTTCTTTTGAGAGGTTGATTTGCGGGCTTAGCCCTTTAGGTAAAAAGGAGGGAAATGTTGGAAAGCCAAGCTGAACTGTAAACGGCAAAATGTGGTTAATTTTTCTGAAACTAATGGTGGCACCTTACCGTCAGGTGTGCTTTTCGATGTAATAAAAACAAAAGCGCCGCCCGTTTGGGAGACGCCTTCGTTTAAACATTAAAACAACAAACTCGATGAATAAAATTCTGAAGGGTAAGACGGACATCCCAGAGATTCGTTCAAAAAAATTTCAAAAAAAAAGCTGAGGGCAGGAAAACCCCGAATTATCTTGATGCTTGAACGCTAATATGGAAAGAAAAGTCAACTTGATGACGACAGAATGACTGGGTGCAAAAGCATATTGTTCATTGCATTGGGCGCAATACTGCTAGTGGTTTCTTCTCATGGCCGAGATCATGTGGTAAAGAGAGGTGAAACATTAAGCAGAATTGCTCTTCGATACGGAGTAACAAAAGACGCTATAATTAGTGCAAACAACATTAGGAACCCCAACCTCATTCTGCCCGGGAAACGATTGACCATTCCCGAAAAGAGTTCGATCACATACGCGGTAAAGCGCGGGGATTCACTGAGCATTATAGCACAAAGGCACGGAACAAGCGTTTCCAAAATTGTCTCAGCTAACGGCTTACGAGATGCCAACTCAATCCAAGTAGGACAAAAGCTAAAAATCCCTACGAGTGGTAACAGCTCCAAGGCATCAGGAAGCAATGCTAGGGAAGTCGATTTGCTGGGAGCAACATTAGTGAACCAATTACGCGCTATCACGCCCACACGAGGAAAATGGAAAGGAATTGTCATACATCATACGGCAACTCCTGAGGCCAGCGCTAAGGGATTAGATAACTATCACCGTCAGCAGCGTAAGATGCAGAATGGACTAGCTTATCATTTTGTTATCGGAAATGGCAAGGGCATGCGCGATGGAGAGATCCATATTGGTAATCGATGGAAAAAGCAACAAGATGGCGGCCACTTGAAGTTGGAGAAGTGGAATAAAGAGAACATAGGTATTTGCTTGGTCGGAAATTTTCAAGTCCACTACCCTACACGTGCTCAAATGGATAAACTTGAGGGACTGATCCGAGTTCTTTTGAAGCAGTGCAGACTAACCTCCTCCAAGGTGACGACACACAAGCTTAAGCACAAGAACCATACTGTCTGCCCCGGAAAGCTTTTCTCTTTTCTCGCTCTTAAAAAACGTCTCGCTAAATGAATACTCGAATTAAGATCAACTCGGCCTTTATCCTTTCACTAGTAATTCTGCTTAACGGCTGTTCTAAGCCACCTGAGGCTGAAGAAACAACTAAAGAAGAATCCTCCGCTAATACTTCTGATAAATTGATTAGTCACAAAAATGTAGGACCGGAGGATGCCAAGAAACTAATCGATAGTGACGACCCTCCGTTAATTCTAGACATAAGGACGCCATTCGAAGTCAAGGCAGGCAGCATCGATGGATCGACCAATATTAATTACTATGGTGATAGTTTCAAAAAGGAGGTTGGTAAAATGGATCGCAACAAACCTGTGATTGTCCACTGTCGTTCTGGAGGTCGCAGTACGGAAAGCTTGGAGATCTTCCGAGAACTTGGATTCAAAAACGTCTATCATTTGGACGGCGGAATCATGGCCTGG
Source organism: uncultured Opitutia bacterium (assembly GCA_913048125.1). Lineage (GTDB taxonomy): Bacteria > Verrucomicrobiota > Verrucomicrobiia > Opitutales > JABJCN01 > JABJCN01. The sequence continues at coordinate 9,647 of CAJWWL010000042.1, forward strand.
GAAAAAGCTGGGTTCGCACTCATCAAGCCAGTCCCATGAGAAAGCGAAACGTAAAATTAGCCAGCCTAGTGTTTTTGCCACTTCTAGGCGGTTGCCTTTCACTACCCTCCCTGCCATTTACCAAAAGTTCACTGAAGTCCTATGAAGACATCCGAGGATGGACCTTTGAGGGTCGACTGCTCGGACGAGAGGACACATGGGTACATCTCGAATCTAAGCAAGGTGTACCTTTTACTGTTTCGATTGAGAACTTTCCCAAAAAGGAACAGTCACGAATCCGAAAGGAAGCCAAGAATTTGACCTCACCACCAATACCTGTAATGATTGCAGAATCCAATCAGGTCAGCCAACGCAATGGGCTTTTTGTACACGTGCAGGATGCCAAACCGTTTACCGGTAGAATCATCGTGAGAAATAATTTCGGGCAATTAACAGCTCGTCTGTCGTGCTATGGTGGTCAACTGCATGGTATTTGTACATACTACTGGCCAAGAGGCAACCGACAAGCGGAAGTCAACTATGACCAAGGCCGCTTGCATGGACTTTCAGTTCACTGGCATTCAAATGGTCAGATGCAGAGCCATGGATTTCATACAAGAGGACTCAGGGATGGCCTACTGGAAACCTTCTATCCAAGTGGACGTAGGAAATCTAGAGCGATGTGGGATAGAGGGCGCCCTCTAGACAGACATTATGAGTGGTATGAAAACGGGCAAACCTCCAGTGAAACCCTTTATTTGGATGGATATCCCAAAAGTAGACAGCAATGGAGTTCCCATGGAGAGCTCACCAACCTTGAAAGGTACTAGCCATTTGATATTTTATTTTGTTTTCGAAACCGCACTGAGACTTGGATTGAACGTCTAAGAATGATTTTGACAACAAAAACGACCACTACATTTTAGAATTAGCTTTTACATGAGAATTTGCCTGATCAATCGTAGCAAATCTCGAATGAAACACTACCGTAGAGATTACCAATCATGAACCCGACACGAACCATCTCAACAGCAAACATCGTACTTCTGAGCCTAGCATGGTTTTTTAATGGATGTGTTTCTGTACCTCAGATTATTCCGGACAGCCCTAGCCTGACGATAAGCACCGAGCCTCCTGGAGCAGCGGTCTCTGTAAACGGAGAGTATGTTGGGCAGTCCCCCACTCTATACAAAGTGAAAGGCAACCCCTACAGCTTGGTCATCCGTGCAGAAAAGGAAGGACTGCCTGTGAAAATTTCTGATGTGGCTCGCGTCAACGGAGAATTTCCCTCAAGCGCTCATCTCGATCTCTCACAAAATCCTATCCCAGCTTCCAGCCCAACTGTAGAACCTGTAGTCACGCCAGTTTCTGAACCTGGAGAAATCATCCACCAAGCCGGAACACCCTACGCAGACCCAGGAGTGCAAGCCTCCGACAATGTTGATGGAGACCTCTCTACTCGGGTAATAGTTGGTGGAGACACAGTTGACCCCTACAAACCCGGTATTTACAAAATCACATACGATGTAGTTGACAGTGCCGGCAACCGTGCCCAGCAACTCGTTCGCACGGTTGTTGTTCGCGACTCTTTAAAGCCGACCATCACATTGAATGGTCCAGAAATGCTCGAAATCGAGGCTGGCGCAACTTTCAACGATCCTGGAGCCAAAGCCATGGATAACTTGGACGGAGATATCTCAGGCAATGTTCAAGCAATCGGTGATCCTGTGGATCCAAACCGCATTGGGATCTACACAGTGGTTTACACTGTAAAGGACAACTCCGGCAATCAGGCTGACCCTGTGTCAAGAACAGTTCGCGTGAAGGACACCACTGCGCCAACAATCAAATTAATTGGTGGAGGTGCCAGCACTCCAACTCCTGCACCCACACCCGTTCCCGCACCTGTTGCAACCCCAACTCCTGTACCAACAGCCGTTCCTACACCGGTTGCAGCCCCAACTCCTGCACCCACTACAGTACCCACCGTCACCACAGTACCCGAAGTCGCTCCACCGCCTGCACCTACACCTACCCCTACACCATTACCGAATCCAATACCAACTTCGCCAATAGCTACTCCGTCACCTTTTACGACGCCTGCACCAACACCAGCGCCGGCTCCAACACCAGCGCCGGCTCCACCAGTTGCTCTACCTACACCTACGCCAGCACCAATACCAACCACGCCACCGCCAACTTCTCCGTTTGCTCCGCCTGCTGCTCCTGCACCGGCAGCTTCGCCATTCACACCACCGCCTGCGCCCTCGGCAACACCCTCCCCATTTTCACCAGCCACACCTACTCCCGCCGCGCCCGCACCTACACCATCTCCTTTCGCACCAGCGGCACCTGCCAGTAATCCTGCCACACCACCTGCCTCCCCATTTGCACCAGTAACACCTGCTCCCGCTTCACCTCAACCACCTGCATCGCCCTTTGCTCCTGCAGCTCCCGCCAGTACTCCTACTACACCGCCTGCTTCCCCCTTTGCACCAGCCACACCAGCTCCTGAACCACCGCAACCACCTGCTTCACCTTTTGCACCAGCAGCTCCTGCACCAAGCAGCGTACCTTCTACACCAGCAACTTCATTCGCACCTGGTAGTAACCCCTTTGCTCCTGCAGCTCCAACACCCACAACTACAGCTAATCCATTCGCCCCCAGCACACCTGAAATCCCCAAGAACCTATTCAATAATCAGACCACAGGCCCTGACATCGTGGAAAGCTCGAATACCCCTGCAGCACCTGCTCCAAAGCCAAGTATCATTCCAACAGTTGCCGAACCAGAGGAGTAGTATTCACCAACTCTCCTACCCTTTTTTGAGATTTTGAGAGGGTAAATTTACGGTTATTTCTTGTAGAAAGACTGTGGGCGCCCAAGCGCAACCCGAAAGCCAATTCCAATATTGTAGGAAACCGAAGGCATCATGGCGCAACGGCTTGTAGAACGGCACTCCCAGCCGTGATATAAGTATCCACCGCCCTTTGCCACTCGATATCGGCCACTTCTTAATCCCCATGGATCAGTCTGTGTAGCAGACTGCAAGGGAAAGAAGATATCATGACACCATTCCCAAACATTGCCATGCATATCATAAAGACCCCAAGCGTTTGGCTTATAGAAACCAACTGGTTGAGGACGCTTTAAAAAAGGACCTTTCCTAGCTTTGCCACAAGGATTACCTCCATCAAAATTAGCCTGATGACTGCCCATGGAATCACCGAATGCAGTTGCTTCAGATGTACCTGCTCTGCAGGCATATTCCCATTCCGCCTCAGTAGGCAAACGAAAGACATGACCTTCTGGCAAAAGATCTGCCTTCGAAACGTGAGAAGTTAAGTCACGACAAAACTGAGTGGCCTCAAACCATGTGACTCCAGCCATAGGGTAACGTGGCCCCTTGAAGTAATTTCGATTCTTTTTCTCTCCAAAGAATTGCCACTGCTGTTGGGTCACCTCGAATTTCCCGATAAGATATGGTTGTGTTAGAGTGACAGTATGTTGTTGCTCCCATTTACGACGGTGAGGCTGGTCTTCGGGGCTACCCATCTGAAACTTACCGGGACGGATTAGTTGAAGATCGATACCAACCCCGGGAATCTTAAAGGTTGAAGGCAACTTCCCCGAAAGTGGGACCTTTGACGATGGCTCTTGAGCGGGCTTTTCTGTTTTTCGATTAACTCCTTCAGATGGAGGCTTGGGCACAGAGATTGATGGTTCAGGCAAATCCAATGCATCAGATTTTTCAGTATTTACAAATGATACCTTAGCGACGCCTTCCCCAACCTCATCTAGACTTGAATGCCCATCACTAATATTGTCAGAATCCGAGGATTGGTCTGGCTTACCTAGATAGAAAGCAAAAGCAGCAGTCACTATGAGCAATACTGCAAGCAAGCCCTTTACCCGACTCCTAGATTTTTCTTTTTCGCTCATCGGTGAATATGGATAGGAAATTACAATTTATTGGAAAGAAAAAAGCAGGTAACATAGCCAAGGAGGGGAGTTAGATTAAACTTGGCGCGATTAAAAAAATTTATATCTTACTCGTGACATGAAAAAATGCCCCTCCCTCAAATGGGTCGGAATGCTGATGACTTGTCTCATCCCACTGTTGGCATCAGCACAAAACCCCAGCCTCAACTACCAAGTATACAAAGATCCCGCAGGCAACACCATTAAAGCTCATATCTGGAAGGTGGTTGGGGGTGAGGTATTCCTTGAAACGGATCAGGGCCGAAAACTGCGCCTTCCAGTGAATATATTTTCTGCAGATAGCCAAGGTAGATTACAAGCTTTCACGGCGCCAACTCCACCCCCGAAGGCAGCACCTGCATTTACGCCTGCGCCAGAATCTACAGCTTCCAATCCACTCCTGCCGCCAACCACTTCGCCCCTCACTACTGGGACTTTTGGGTCTCCACCTGCGCCGTCCACAAATGCTCCACCACCCCCAACAACTGCTGGACTACCACCTACGACCAACTCCTTCCCAACTCCTGGGGCTTCCACCCCTCTCCCTACTGGATCACCGATGCCAGCTATTGCATCCACAAATCCATTTGGTGCTGCCGCTGCTACTGGTGGCAACATCGATGCGACAACCATCATCCAAGAAGGTGCAGCCATCATCGGTCATGTTGATTTTGAAAAGATATCCAAAAGCCCCTTCTTTCAGGCAATCAAGTCGATGACACCGGTAGGCGCCCCAGGTGCACCAGATGATTCTGATAAAATGTTCGGTCTCAGCGTTGAAGACATTGCTACTGTGACATTCTGCATACCCAGCCTTGAGGGCATAGACTCTTCTTCCCTCGAGTCGGGTGGAGGCAACCTACCCGAAGATTTCAAATTTGCAGTTGCAGCATCCTTTACCAAGCCCATCAACATTGAGGAAGCGAAAGCGGCTCTAAAGTCAGACCCCAAGCACCCACCTGTGTTCTCCGAGTTTGCAGGAGCTACTCTAGCAATAGCACCACCAGGCGCGGAAAACGATATGCCGCCCAACTTCTGTATGGCCATCAAGAACCAAGGAGGCGGAGCTGTTGCTATCGCAGGCGACCGTCCAAGCGTGGAAGCCGCGCTCACAAACGGTCAGGCGAAAAGCGCTACCAGCAACTCTAGTGTTTTCGCAAACCTTCCCGCTGAAAGAGATTTCTGGCTCACTCTTGAAATCCCACCATCCCTCGCCGCTGAAATCTCAAAAGAGGCTGCATCCAGTGGCAAAGATGATCCTGGTGCAGCAATGATCGGAGGTCTCATCCAACAACTTCAGTCCATTGGGCTAGCACTCTCCTTCTCAGATAAAGCGAAAATCAACGTCTTTACCCAATGCAAGGATGCCGCAGGAGCTACCAACGTATCCAATGCTTTAAACGGTCTCGTTACCATGGCAAAGATGACTCAGCAATCGGGTGCGGATGCTACAGGAGGCAGTCCCGAATTCCTAAACACCTTGGCCATTACATCCCAAGATTCACTGGTGAGTGCTTCGATCCAAGTAACTGGTTCAGATATCGGCAAGCTCGTAGGAGGGCTCCTCATGGGAGGTTTAGGCTCAGGAGATGGCCCACCGCCAGGCTTTGGTACCTCGAGTTCATCTGCTCCACCAGGCTTTCCTTCTTCTGGAGCTCCCCCCAGTGGCTTTCCCTCAACAGGTTCGGACTTTGGATCGCCTCCGTCCCCGGCAAGTAGCGCAAACCCATTCCCTCCTAGTGGAACTTCTCCACCACCACCACCTAGTGCCGGAGGAAACCCATTCCCGTCGACTGCGACTCCTCCTGCCCCCTCAGCACCACCAGCGCCTGCAGCAGGTGGAGCGGTGAATCCTTTTGCAAACTAGGCACAATCTAGCAGAAAGATAATTCTTTTACTTCGAGGTATCCATCATCCATTCCCCCAGAAAAAATTAAACCGGGCTGGGAATACTGATCAATGTCCTTTAGGCGTGACGGGTGCCGAATGAGACACAGAGGGCTCGCCAGAAGCCTCCAAAGGTTTCTCAAAGAACTTCCAAGCGCCGAAGAGAAGGCCGCAAACCCCTATTGATGCTGCAACCAGTAGGGGTTTTAAATCCTCTTCCTTTTTGCTCGCCTCCATCCCTTGGTAGGCACTCATGAGACCGTCTAACTCCTTTTCCATCTCATCAAGGTTGCCCTGTCCTTCATTTTTCATTTTTAGTATTTGAGCCCCCATACGATCAGTGACATCCAGTAGTCTCCGGTTTCCCTCTTGCACACGGCCTGAAAGTGAAGCCGCAATATTCAGCACCAACTGACTACCGCCTTTACAGTTTTCAACATAGTTGAGCAGCATCTCATGGGACATCCGCCAAATTACTGCTCGCCCACGCGCTGAAACATTTGCGGAAGCAACTCCGGCAGAAAGAAAAGCCATCTCACCAAAACAGTTTCCTGCATCTAACGTGGAAAAGACTTGTCTCTCATTGTCACTTCCGGGTGTTGAACCAGCACAGAATTTAAAAATCTCTACCTCACCCTCTACGATGATGTAGAGATATTTCTGTTCGGTTTCATCTGCGACAATAATCTCATCCTCAGCTAGTAACCATTCTCCTGAGTCTTTAAGTTGGTCGAGATGCTCTTCGCGGATGTTTTCACAAATACCTACCGAGTAGAGCTGTAATCCAAGCTGTGAGAGTTCTTCCTGAGTAAGTGTCTTCATCTAAATGAAAAAGTTGGCATTAAAGTCTGCTTAAAGCATGAGCCTTTAACCACCAATTGAACAGGATTACAAGCACCAAGGCATTTGTTTTGGACTTGGCAAGCAAGGATCTGTGTACATCAAGTTTGAATTCGCATTAGAGAACCTCCAAACACTTCCATGTATCCCCCAAAGTTCATCTGCCTCTCCGTAGTGATATCTCTGCTTTTTTCAGGATGTATGACTACAAAACCAACGGAGCAGTGGGTCGAGCTACCCGAAGGACTGTACCACGGTGATGTCAGCAATAATCTGCCTCATGGAAAGGGAGTGCTTAAGCTTAAGGGTGGTAATCTGTACAGGGGGCAGTTCAAGAATGGTTACATGCACGGAAGTGGAGTTTTTGAATGGACCAACGGTAATCTTTACGATGGTAAATACTGGGAAGGCAAAAGACATGGGAAAGGCACTTACACTTGGGCGAATGGAGCCAAGTACAAAGGTGACTACAAGAGTGGATTGCGGGAGGGTCGTGGTAGACTTGATCTGCCGAACGGAAAACGTTTCACTGGTGAGTTCGTAGGAGGAAAACGCCACGGGCGAGGGATTTTAAAACACCCAGATGGCCGTATCGAGCGTGGTCTTTGGAAAGATGACAAACTTGTCATTCAGGATCCTAAATGATCACAATTTTTTAAGTCTCAAAATTAACGACCTCCTTTTGTTCTAAGGCAAAGTCGAGATGGGTTTTTGACTTGAGTGTTCGTATGAAAATACTAGGTAGTAAAAGCAACCTTGCTATGAGAAATTCCTGTAAACTCCTAACCTCCGCCATTTGTTTTGGATTGGCTTTAACCTCTCGATTACTCGCACAGAATGAGTTCGAGGAAACCTCATCCAGTGAATTAAGCTCTGTCACAACGATGACAGCAAGCGATCTCACTATCGATTTAAACTCTGAAATTCTCAATGCCGATGGAAATGAAGAGATAGAACCCAACGAAGACCAACATGGTAATGATGCCCCGAACATTCCTAGCGAGCCTTATGATCCGGTTGATCCAGAAGAACCTGAGGAACCCGAAGACTTTGAAGGTATTCTAGTGGAGGTGATTGATGACCTCGTCGTCATCGACTCCAAGGATGAAGGACGGGTGATTAGGTTCTACGTCATCAATGACGAAAATG